>DASTQK010000200.1:0-2256 GCA_035761765.1 Rubrobacteraceae bacterium | reverse complement strand
GAGGGTATAGAACGCCTGGGCCCGGACGTGGAGGTCGAGATCAAAGACGGCGGGCAGCCGCTCTACCTGCTGCAGATTGTGGCCGAGTGACGACGGCCATCGTCACGGACTCTACGACGAGCCTCGCCCCCGGCGTGCTGGAGCGTCCGGACTTCCGCATGGTCCCGCTCACCTTCCACTTCGGCCCTGAGGAGAGCTACAGGGACAAGATCGACATGTCCAACGCGGAGTTCTACGACAGGCTCTACGCCGCCGACGAGTTCCCGACCACCTCCCAGCCCGCCCCTGGTACCTTCGTCGAGGCGTTCGAGGCGCTGGAGGCCTACGAAGATATCCTCGTCCTCACCCTCTCGCGCAAGTTCAGCGGCACCTACGACTCGGCACTCTCCGCGTCCGGGATGGCGGAGAGGCCCGTCGAGGTGCTCGACACCAGGAGCGCCGAGATGGGGGCGGGCTTGATCCTCCTGGAGGCGCTGCGGGTCGTGGACGAGGGCGGGGACTTCAAGGACGTCCGACGCGCGGCCGAGGACGCCATCGACCGCTGCAACGTGCTCTTCGGCGTGGATACGCTCGAGTATCTGGCGAAGAGCGGACGCATCGGGAGGGCGCGGCGCCTGATGGGTGCGGCCCTGAACATCCGGCCCGTCCTGAGCATCGAGGACGGCGAGGTGGTCCCGCACAAGCGCACGCGCGGCCGCGGGCGGCAGATGGCTGCGATCGTCGAGGAGGTCAGACCCGCGGCGGAGGCCGGCAGGCCGCTGTTCTTCGGGCACATCGCGGCCCCCGAGCTACTCTCCGAGCTCGCCGAGAGCCTCGGGGTGGAGGAGAAGCTCGTGGCGGAGATCGGCGGTGTCGTCGGCTCCCACGTGGGCCCGGGGGCTTATGGCGTGGCCCACCTCTAGCGCCGAGAGGGCTTATGTGCCCCTCGAGAGGACGACGCTGGCCGATCTGCGCTCGCGCCCCGTAACCGAGCTGCCCGGCGTCGGTCCGCGCATAGAGGCGGCCCTGGGTGACCTCGGCGTGGCCTCGCTCGCCGAGATGGTCTCCCACTACCCCTCGCGCCACGAAGACCTCTCGAACGTCAAGAAGATATCCGACTTGCGCGTGGGGGAGAAGGCGACGGTGGTCGCGCGCGCGGTGAGCACCCGTCCGGTGGGCAGACCCGTGCGCGGACGCTCCCCCGGCTTCTCGGTCCAGCTCTACGACGGCACCGGCTATCTGCCGGCGACGGTCTGGGGGCGAAGCTGGCTGCTCAAAGGGCTCGTGCCCGACACTCGCGTCGTGGTCTCGGGGGAGGTGCAGCGCCGCTACGGCATCCAGCTCGTCGCCAGGAGCATCGAGGTTATCGAGGAGGACCTGGACGGCGATACCGGCCCGCACGCCGGACGCTTCGTGCCCGTCTACCCGGTCAACAAGGGGATACAGGCGAGAAGGATGCGGACCCTGATCCACCGCGCGCTCGACGCAGCAGGGAGAATCCTCGACCCGCTGCCGGCGGAGGTCCTGGTGCGCCACAACCTCCCCAATCTGCACGACGCCATCCACGAGGTCCACTTCCCGACAGACAAGGCGCGGCTTGCGGCTGCGATGCGGCGCCTGATCTTCCACGAGCTGTTCCTGATCCAGGCCGGCCTCGCCGCCCGCAAGGTGCGCCTGGAGGCCACGGAGGTCGGCGCCGTACACACGGGGGACGGCAGCCTGCTCAACCCCTTCGTGCAGGAGCTCCCGTTCGCGCTCACGGCGGCTCAGGAGCGGGTGATCGGGGAGGTCCTCACCGACATGCGTTCCGACAAACCGATGCGCCGCCTGCTGCAGGGCGACGTCGGCAGCGGCAAGACGGTCGTCGCGGTCGCCGCGCTGCTGACCGCGGTAGAGTCCGGCGGACAGGGCGCCATCATGGCCCCGACGGAGGTGCTCGCAGAGCAGCACTACCTCTCGGTCTCGAACGCACTGGCTCACCTGCCCGTGAACGTCGTGCTTCTGACGGGCTCGCAGAGCGCCCGCGAGCGTCGCGCGGCGCTCGAGGCCATACAGAGCGGCGAAGCCAATATCGTCGTCGGCACTCACGCGCTCATCCAGAAGGGCGTCGAGTTCGACGACCTCTCGGTCGTGGTCGTGGACGAGCAGCACCGCTTCGGGGTGGGCCAGAGGACCCTCTTCAAGGAGAAAGGCCGGACGCGCCCCGACACCCTCATCATGACCGCAACCCCCATACCCAGGACGTTGTCGCTTACCCTCTACGGGGATCTGGAGGTC
>DASTQK010000199.1:0-10421 GCA_035761765.1 Rubrobacteraceae bacterium | reverse complement strand
CTAGAGCGCCACAGAAACCCACCGTTCGGTGGTCTACGGCCGACTCGTCGGGCAACCCCGCCTCTGGCCCCCAGCTCGTCAAGCTACTGCCGCGCAACCCGATAAGTATATGCCTGCAACATATAAGTTCCATTTCCTAGTATAATTCTCGACGAAGGAACCATAGCAACCGCTTGGAACGGGGCGAGTGGCGTTGGTGTGAGACGAGGAGGTTTACGGTTTGGCGGAGGAGAGGCGGTTGGGAGCTAGCATGGACCCGGCGGAACTCTGGAGGCGATGGTTCGAGGCCGGTAGCAAGGTGTGGGCCGACGTGCTGCAAGGCGCGGGCGGGAGCTACGGCGCGGACCCCTACGCCCTGTACAGGCAGTGGTACCAGGGAGCTGAAGGGATGCGGCGGCAGATGACGGGCCTGCCCGCGACGGACGGCGTGCAAAGCTCCAAGGACCCCGATCCGAGGGAGCTGTGGCGCAGGTGGTTCGACGCGTCCGTCGAGTCGTGGGAGAAGTCTGCGGAGCTCGGGGGTGAGATGCTCAGCATGACCCCGCGCTACTTCGAGATGCTCGAGCAGGCGCGCTCCAACCTGATGAGCGTGGAGACCTTCCCCAAGGACCCGCTCGAGTTCGCCGTGCAGTGGTACAACGCAACAAGCGGCCCGTTCTCGGACTTCGTACAGGACATCATCGAGCGGGAGGAGTTCCTCGAGCGCGCCAGCCACTGGATGCAGAGCTACGCGAGCTTCTACAAGGTCTTCAGTCGCCGCTCCGAGGAGTACCTCAAGAGCCTACAGGTCCCTGTCCGCTCGGACATAACGCGGGTCGCGGGTCTTGTCGTGGCGCTCGAGGATAAGGTGGATCGCCTGGAAGAGGCCTTCGAGGAGTTCGAGTACGGCTACGCCAAGCCAGCCACCGCAGAGGAGGTCGGGGCGCTGGAGGAGCGCCTCGACAGGGTCGAGGGCAAGCTTGATCGGCTCCTGGCCGCCCTGGAGAACGGGTCGGGGCAGAACGGCTCCCCCGATGCTACCGACGCCGCGCGGCGCAAGGCGCGCGAGCTCGGCGTGGACCTTAATCAGGTCGAGGGAACGGGCCCGGGCGGTCAGATCACGGTGAACGACGTACGCAGGAGAGGAGGGTCCAGGTGACAGAGCAGCAAGTCGCGCCCTCGGATTTCGAGGACTTCCTCGAGAAATACAACAGGGGCCTGAGGATCGTCGTCGAGGGCGCTCAGGCCGACACAGGCCAGACGCCCAAGGCGACCGTCTGGACCAAGAACAAGGCCAAGCTCTACCGCTACGAGCCGGAGAAGCCCAAGAAGTATCCCGTCCCCATCCTTATCGTCTACGCCCTCATAAACCGCCCCTACGTCCTCGACCTCATCCCGAACAACAGCTTCATCGAGTACCTGGTGGGCGAGGGCTTTGACGTGTACATGCTCGACTGGGGCATTCCAGGAGACGAGGACAAGGACCTCTCCTTCGAGCACTACGTCCTCGACTACCTGCCGCGGGCGGCCAAGAAGGTCATGAGGATATCGGGCTCTGAGGAGTTCACGCTCTTTGGCTACTGCATGGGCGGGACGATGAGCACGATGTACGCCTCTCTGTTTCCCGAGCATCTCAAGAACCTTGTGTTGCTCACCGCGCCGACGTCCTTCCCGCGCGAGGAGATCGGGCTCTACAAGCTCTTCACCGATACCAAGTACCTGAGCCCCGGGCTTCTCGCCGACGCGTTCGGCAATATTCCGGGTGAGATGATCGACACCGGCAACCGGATGCTCAAACCCGTCACCAACTACGTCGGCACGTACGTGAGCATGTGGGAGCGCATCTTCGACGAGAAGCCGATGGAGACCTGGCTCGCCATGAACAAATGGGTCAACGACGGACCGCCCTTCCCCGGCGCGGCCTTCAGGCAGTGGATCATCGAGTTCTACCAGCAAGACAAGCTTGTGAAGGGAGATATCTACCTGCGAGGCCGCCGCGTGGACCTCTCGAACATCAAGGTCCCGCTCCTGAACATCGCGGGCAAGAAGGACCACATCTGCACCCTACCGCAGGCCGAGGCGACCATGGACCTCGTAAGCAGCGAGGACAAGGAGTTCTTCGTCCTCGACGCCGGCCACGTCGGCCTGATGACCGGCCGCGGCGCCAAGAAGGGCCTCTGGCCCAAGGTGAGCAACTGGCTCGCGTCTCGCTCGGGCGCCTAGAAGGAATACAACGCAAGCGAAGAGGGGCGGGCCCCAGGAGGCCCGCCCCTCTTTTTTATCCGGCTTTCTTTTACCGCTCCCTGACGTAGGTGCCGGGGGCGTCCTCTACGGGCGGGTACTCCTCGCTGCCCACGCCCGGCGGGTCCACCTTCTCGCCTGAGTGCGGCTCGAGCCACTTCGTCCAGTCCTCCCACCAGGAGCCGTCGTGCTGGGTGGCGTTCTGGCGCCACTCCTCGGCTGTCTTCGCCTCTCCGGCGTCGCCGCCCTCGTTGACCCAGTGTTTGCCCTTGCCCCGGGACGGGGGGTTGATCATGCCGGCTATGTGGCCGCTGTTGGCGAGGCAGAAGCGGGTCCTGGCGCTGGTGAGCTGCCCGATCTTCCACGCCGAATACCACGGGACGATGTGGTCTCTCTCGGCGCCGACCGCGTAGGTCTCACCCTCTATCTTGCTGAGATCTATGGGACGTCCCTTTACCTCGACCTTGCCCGGCTCGATGAGGTTGTTCTCGAGATAGGTGTTCCTCAGGTAGAAGCTGTGGGCGTCGCGCGCCATGCGCGTGCCGTCAGCGTTCCAGTAGAGGAGGTCGAAGGCAGGGGGCTTCTGGCCGAGCAGATAGTTGTTGATGACGTTGGACCAGATGAGCTCGCTCGAGCGAAGGAGGTTGAACATGTTGGCCATCTTGCGGTTGTCGAGGTAGCCACGCTCCATCATGGACTGCTCCATGAACTCGACCTGCGGCTCGTCTATGAACACCGCGGTGTCCCCGACGTCGGTGAAGTCGTGCAACGCGACCATGAAGGTCGAGGCCTTGAAGGGGTTCTCGTCCCCACCTGCGGCAAGCCAGGCGAGTGCTATCGCCAGCAGCGTCCCGCCGACGCAGTAGCCGACCGGGTTTACCTTATCCGAGCCCGTTATCTGTCTAACGACCTCGGCGGCGGCCAGGGGACCCTCCGTCATGTAGTCCTCGAAGTTCGTCTCGCTCATCGAGGCGTCGGGGTTCTTCCAGGAGATCATGAAGACCGTGAAGCCCTCTTCGACGAGGTAGCGGACCATGCTCTTCTCGGGGGTGAGGTCGAGGATGTAGTAGCGGTTGATCCAGGGCGGGATAAAGAGTATCGGGGTCTCGTAGACCTTCTGGGTAAGCGGCTCGTACTGGATGAGCTCGATGAGCTCGTTGCGGTAGACGACCTTGCCCGGCGTGACGGCTATGTTCTCGCCGAGCTCGAAGGCCGTCGTGTCGGTCATGCTTAGGCGACCCTCTGTGAGGTCCGAGAGGAGGTTGCGCGTCCCCTCGGCGAGGCTCGTCCCCCCGGTCTCGGCGATGCGCCGCAGCGCCGCAGGGTTGGTGAGCAGGAAGTTGACCGGCGCCATTGCGTCCACGAACTGCCTGAGGTGGAACCTGAGGCGCCGCTCCTCCTCGTCGTCGTAGCCGTCCGTCTCCTCGGCCTCGTTCAGAAGGTACTCGGAGGCTAGCAGGTACGACTCCTTGAGCGTCTGGTAGAAGGGGTTGTTCTCCCACTCGGGCTCCGAGAAGCGCTTGTCCGGCCTCTTCCCTTCCTCTTCCTTCTCCTCCCGCGGCAGACCCCAGAAACGGGCTGTCGCATCGCTCCACACCTCCATCGTGGTCTCGAAGAGGCGCTGGTTGTACTCCACGGCACGCTGCGTCGCGCGCGCCGGGTCACTCAGCTCGCGCATCCACAGCGTCTGCAGGGCGCGTGCGATCTCGCCCCAGCTTATGGGGAGCACGTTTTGCAGGGGGTTGGCATTCCACAGCTTCTCCATGGTCTGGAGCAGGGGGTCGTTCCTTATGGCCCCCTCGGGCAGAGCCTTGGCCACCTCGCTGGCCGGGACCCCCGGCGTCGCGAGCCAGGGAACGCTGGCCCCGGGGGGTACCGTAGCCTCGCCCATGTTGGTTCTGAGCCACTGCGTCCACAGGTCGAAGGGTGCCATCGGCGCGGCCGCTTCTCCCCTCTCGCCACCGTTGCCAGCTCTGCCTTCGGTCATTTAGACCCTCCTCGGTTGCTCAGATATCTCGCGCTGCTTCACAGTGTACCCGTTTCGCCGCTTTCCTAGCATGACCGGAGGGTCAGGAGACCCTGGCCCTCGCTCCCTCGATGAGGCGGCGCACGGCCCGTGACGCCCTCTCCAGCGGCCGCGCCGGCTCGCGAGGCGTCCCGCGCCGCCCACGCGACTCGCGCGGCTTGAAGAAGTTGACGACCTCCCTGTTGACGTCGGCGTACCGCTCGATGAACACCAGGTGCCCCGCGTCGTCGAGGACGCGCAGCCTGGCATCCGGGATCTCCTCCGCGAGCGCGGCGGCGTTGGCCGCCGGCACGAAGCGGTCCTCCGAGCCGTGGATCACGAGCGTCGGAGAGGTTATCCGCCCGACGTTGCGCGAGACGTCGAAGCGGGCGCCGGCCCGCAGCTGATCGTAGTAGGCAGAGAGGGAGGGAGAGTCCGCCAGCCGCCAGCTTACTAGCTGCTCGAACTCCTCCGGTCGCTGCGCGCGGTAAGCCTCAGACGTCGCCGCCACGAGACCCCTGCGGACAGCCTTCTCGGCGTTGAGAGAGGGCAGTCCGATCATGTCCGCCAGCGCCCACGGAGACATGGTCTCGGGCCCCCCGCGACCGTAGCTGGTGCCCACCAGGGCCAGCCGGTCGACGAGGTCGGGCCTCACGAGCGCGAGCTCCTGCGCCACGAAGCCGCCCAGAGAGGTGCCCAGGACGTGGGCCTTCTTTATCCGGAGGTGCTCCAGCAACACAACCGATTCGGCGGCGAGGTCCGCGACGCCGCCTTTGAGCTCCCGCTCGCCCCTGACGTCGAAGGCGATGGTCCTGAAGTGGCGCGAGAAGGCAGGGATCTGCCTGAACCACGCCCAGCGCCCGAAGCCCAGACCCCCGATCAGGAGCAGGGCCGGCCCTTCACCGTGGACGTCGTAGTCTATGCTGGTGCTCTCCGTGAACGCTACTGGCACTTGCTTACCCTCCGTCGTCTCTCAAGCCCCGCGCCCGTAGTTAAGAGCCAGAGCGAGCCGCTCGTCTTGTCAGCCCCAACGAATGCAACTCTCGTCTCCCAGAGCCCCACAAACGGACCAGGGCCGAAACCCATAGCGTCCCGGCCCCAGATCCAGCTCCGCGCGAGTGGGCTCAGCCGCGTACTATGTACCGCCTGCGAACCGCAGGCTTGCGCGTCTTCTTGCCAGCCTCGCCAGTGGCCCCCGCCGATATGCGCTTGAAAATGCCCTTCATCTGTCCTGCCTCCGTAGCTCTGTAACCCGACGAGCCCTTGTGGCTCAAACCATATTATATGCGCTTTGCACATAAGGTAAAGACACACTTATATGTGGATTGTGAACTGTCTCTCCCGGGATGAAGAAGCCCTAGATTGACCGCGGCGGAGCCAGCACCTATGCTGGGTCAGTAGGGGGAAGTCGGAGAGCCAATGATGGAGGAGCACAGAGAGATGAGCATCACGCCCGAGGGCGCGCGCCGGGGGAGGCGGCTGGTTGACTTCGTGAACGTGGAAGGTTTGCTCTCCGAGGAGGAGAAAGAGGTTCGGGATCGGGTACGTGCCTTCGTGGACGAGCGCGTCGTCCCGGTGGCTGCGGGCTACTGGGACAGGGCGGAGTTCCCCTTCGAGCTACTGGGGGGATTGGGGGAGCTCGGGATCATGGGCGGCACCATTGGAGAGGAGTACGGGTGCTCCGGGTGGAACAACGTCGCCTATGGGCTGGCCGTAGCCGAGCTGGCGCGGGGGTCGGGATCTCTCTGCACCTTCTTGCACGTCCAGAGCGGGCTGACGATGGCGGCGATCCACGAGCTTGGCTCCGAGGAGCAAAAAGGACGCTGGCTCCCGCCCATGGCCCGCTGCGAGAAGATCGGATGCTTCGGCCTCACCGAGCCCGAGGCCGGCTCGGACCCCGGCTCCCTGGCGACCACGGCGGTCGAGCAGGACGGCGGCTACGTCTTGAACGGCGAGAAGCGATGGATCGGCAACGCCTCCTTCGCAGACGTGGCTGTGATCTGGGCCCGCACCGAAGACGGGCGGATAGCCGGCTTCCTCGTCGAGGGCGACAACCCCGGCTACCGCGCCGAGATCCTCCCCCGCAAGGGCTCCCAGCGCGCCGCCTGGCAGACGCATATAAAGCTGGAGGACTGTCGCATCCCAGAGGAGAACCGCCTGCCGAAAGCCGAGGGGCTCGGCTCGACGCTCTCGATCCTCACCCACTCGCGCTACGGCGTCGGCTGGGACGGTCTCGGCCAGGCTACCGACTGCTACGAGACGGCCCTCGCCTACGCTAGAGAGCGCGAACAGTTCGGCCAGCCCATTGCCTCGTTCCAGCTCGTGCAGCAGAAGCTCGTCGCGATGGTGAGCGAAATATCCCTTGGCCAGCTGCTCTCGATACACATGGGACGCTTGAAGGACGCCGGACAGCTCGACGCGCCAACCGTCTCTATGTTCAAGATGAACAACGTCGCCAAGGCGCGAAACATAGCCGCCCTCGCGCGCGACGTGCTCGGGGGCAACGGCATCCTGCTCGACTACCGGGTGATGGAGCACATGGCGGACATCGAAGGCGTGTACTCTTACGAGGGCACCAACGACGTGAACACCCTGATCGTAGGCCAGGCCATAACCGGCTACCGCGCCTTCTCCCCCCGCCCTCCGAAAAACCCGGAAAGGCACGGTAAAGCCCAGCGCGCCGAAGAGAAGACCCGGTAGGAGAAGACCATGTCAGAGACCCGAGACGAGGCCGGCAGGACGGAGCTGCGGATCACCGAGCAGGAAGCCCGCCACGTAGCCGACCTCCTCCGCTACGCCGTGAGCCTGAACACGACAGCCGGGCTGATATCCCCCACCCAGCGCCGCCTGGCGACCTCGACCTACAAGGCCGTCGAGCTCGCAGCCCTCGTCCTCGAGGGAAAGACCTTCGAGGAAGCAGTAGAAGAGGCCAACAACATCTGGACCGGCTCCCTCGAAGAGGACCACCGCCGCGCACTGGAACTCCTGCAGCAGAAACGCGACACCCTCAAAGAAGCTATGTCCGGCCGCCTCGACCCCGAGCTGCTCGCAGAATACCTCGAGGTCCAGGAGAACCAGTTTCTGGAGCTCGTCCGCCCGAATGCCGCCAAGAAACAGAGCTCCGAAGAACGAAAGGGTTAATATCTTTACAACGCGCAACCGTACCAACGCTTGCCGCGCGTCCACGACACGGTAGAATACCTCTATGTGCAAAACGCATATAATAAACAGATGGTGGAAGGTTCGGCATGACGGTTAGTGGGATTCTGACCTTGAGGGACGGGACGGGGGTGCCGGTGCGTGAGATCCGGGCCGATGACGCCGAGGCTTTACGGCGGCTGGTAGGCCGGTCTAGCGAGCGTTCGATCGAGCTGCGCTTCTTCGGGCCGATGAAGGAGCTCTCCGAGGAGAAGGCGAGGCGCTTCGCGGAGGTTGACGGTGTGGACCGCTTCGCGCTGGTGGCGCTCGACCCCGAGGACGAGGGTGAGATCGTGGCTGTCGTGCGCTACGAGCGCGAGGCTGACACGGAGGGTGGGGCCGAGTACGCGGCGCTGGTGGAGGACAGGTTCCAGGGGCGGGGCCTGGGGATAGGGCTGACCAGGCACCTCATCGAGGCCGCCCGCAAGAGGGGTATCAGGCACCTGCATGCGCTCGTCATGCGTGAGAACAGGCCGATGTTGAGTCTGCTGCGAAGCCTGGATTTTCCCGAGCGCAGACGCTGGGAGGACGGCGTCGAGCACATCGAGATAGACCTGCAACCAGACGAAGCCGCGTAGGGTAGCACTCGGTTTTCAACATAGAACGCGGCGTATCGCCACAGAGAGAAGAACTGCAGCGCCCGGCGTTCTCCCGGGCGCTGCAGTCCCCACCATCAGCCTATAGCTGACGGCTGATAGCTACCTAGCTGACCCGCTCGAAGATCGCTGCTATACCCATACCGCCACCGATGCAGAGGGTCACGAGGCCGTACTGGCCACCGGTCCGGTCGAGGTGGTGCAGCAGCTTGACGGTGAGCACTGCGCCGGTGGCTCCAACCGGGTGCCCCAGCGCGACCGCGCCGCCGACCGGGTTGAGCTTCTCCTCGGGCACCTCGAGCTCGCGCCCGACGGCGATCGCGATAGAGGAGAATGCCTCGTTGGCCTCGACGGCGTCGAGGTCGTCCACGGAGAGGCCGGCCTTCTTCAGGGCCATGCGGGAGGCGGGGATCATACCCGTGCCCATCACGGAGGGGTCGACGCCGGCCACGGCGGCCGAGACTAGCCTGCCGGCCACGGAGAGGCCCAGTTCCCCGGCCTTGCGCTCGCTGGAGACGAGCATGAGGGCCGCACCGTCGTTTATGCCGGAGGCGTTGCCCGCGGTCACCGTGCCGCCGTCCTTCTTGAAGACCGGCTTGAGCTTGCCGAGACCCTCGACGCTCGCGGACGGGCGGACGTGCTCGTCGTCGGTGAACTGGACCTTCTCCTTCTTCACCTTGACCTCGACGGGCACGATCTGGCCGTCGAACTGCTCCTCCTCGTGCGCCTTGGCGGCCCGCTGGTGGCTGCGCACGGCGTAGGCATCGGACTCCTCGCGCGTGATCCCGTACGCCTCGGCTACGTTCTCGGCGGTGACGCCCATATGGTAGTCGTTGAAGACGTCCCAGAGGCCGTCGTAGACCATGTGGTCGTAGATCTTGGCATCGGGCATCCCCATCCGGTAGCCGTAGCGGCCCTTGGGCATGAGGAACGGCGCCATATCCATGTTCTCGATGCCGCCGGCGAGGACCACGTCCGCGTCGCCCAGAGCGATCTCCTGCGCGGCAGAGACTATGGCCTGCAGGCCCGAGCCGCACATCCTGTTGAGGGTCATACCGGGCACCTCGACCGGCAGCCCGCTCTTTATGCCTACCTGGCGGCCCGGGTTCATCCCCTGGCCCGCAGAGAGTATGTTGCCGACGATTACCTGGTCTACCTGCTCGCCTTCGATGCCGCTTCTCGAGAGCACCTCCTGGCCGACCGTAGCCCCGAGGTCGGTGGCCGGCGTGTCCTTGAGCACCCCGCCGAAGGTGCCTATACCAGTCCTGAGCGGCGTCGAGATGACTATCTCGCCGTTGCCGTTTCCGTTACCGAAGCTCATGTATGCTCCTTCCATTGTGACCTTGTGTAAGAGGATACACCAAATGACAAGGCTCGGACCCTTGTTTCAACGGTCCGAGCCTTGCCGGTTCCACTACGGATCTTCTCTATTACCGCCGGGCGCTCTTCTGAGCCTCGTCCAGGCTGCCCCGGTAGTACGAGAACATGGAGTTCAGGAAGTCGGTGTAGGCGTTGACGGACTCCTGGGTGAGAGCCTGGGAGGCCTCCTGCTGCTTGCGCTGCTGCTCGATGAGGTCCTCCGCCAGAGCCCTGTTGCTCTCGGCCTGGGTGCGTAGGTTGTTGATGACCCCGTTGAAGAACTGCTGGGTGAGCTGGGCGTTGAGCTCCTGGGCCGAAACCGAGCGGTCGGCGAGGGCCTGGTAGGACTCCTTGATCGCCTCGGCGAACTTCTCGGCCGCCTCGTTCACCTGCTTCTGCTGTCTCTCATCCATAGCCTCTGTCTTCTCTCCTCTCTCTTCACGTACAGACTTTTTCTTACCCCGAAGGAGCCGCGTTTACACCTGGAGCCCAAAGTACCGCCCATATGAAAAAGGAGCGGGCTCCTAGGAGCCCGCTCCCCTTGTCGTCTTGAGGCCCTCTCTACCTGACGGCCTTCTTGGCGGCCTCGAGACCCTCCTTGTAATAGGTGAGGGGGGCGTACGCCAGGTCTATGTAGGCGTCGACCGACTCCTCGAAGAGGGTCTGCAACGCGTCGCGCTGGCGCTCGGCCCCGTCCACGAGCTCCTGGGTGAGAGCCCGGTTGCTCTCGGCCTGCTGCCTGAGCTCCCTGATCGAATCCTCAACCAGACCCTGCGCGAAGCGGACGTTGCGCTCCTGCAACCCGACCGCGTGGTCCACGACCGTCCCGAAGGAATCCCGCGTGGTCTCCGCGAGCCGCTCCGCAGCCCTGTTGGCCTTCTCCATGTTAGCCACTGCTAGAGCTCCTTTCCCGCGCCTCTCGCGCGGATATATCTCTACCGCCGTTGCTCTTCGTCTTTGCCCTCGGGCCGCGGCGGCCGACCCGTGTAGAGCCGGAAGAAATTGTCCATGGTCTTCTGGTACTGCTCGAGCGACTGGGCCCA
>DASTQK010000198.1:0-5992 GCA_035761765.1 Rubrobacteraceae bacterium | reverse complement strand
GTGGTGGCGGTGGCGGCGGCTCCGCGTCGGCTGCTGCTGGTGGCGAGCTGCCTGACACGGGTGGAGCTTCGCTGATCGCGCTTGGCGCGGGTGCGCTGCTTGTGGCCGGTGGCCTTCTGGCGCGCAGGATCGTTCGGTAAGTAAACCGAGCGCAAGCGTTTGAGGAGCGGGCTCCTTCGGGGGCCCGCTTTTTCGTGCCGGCTGATCGTCGATAGCGCGGCTGTATGGGTCGAGAGGTCCTCGCCCCCAGACCTCCTTTTCGCGTCCTGTGATGTAATGGAAGAGATAGACGTGGTCTGGGCAAAGGAGTCGTAGGATGGAGCTGGCGAGACGGATGGAGCGTCTGGGGACGGAGACGGCCTTCTCGGTGCTCGCGAAGGCCAAGGCACTCGAGGCCCGGGGGCAGGAGATCATCCACCTCGAGATCGGGGAGCCTGACTTCGACACGCCCCCTCACATCGTCGAGGCCGGCTGCCGGGCGTTGCGCAACGGGGAGACTCACTACACCCCGTCCGCCGGCATCCCGGAGCTGCGCGCGGCAATCGCCGACGATGTGGCGCGCAGCCGACGCATAGCTGTAGATCCCGAGCAGGTCGTCGTCACGCCGGGCGGGAAGCCGATCATGTTCTTCGCCATCCTCGCGCTCGTCGACGCGGGCGATGAGGTGCTGGTACCTAATCCCTCGTTCCCGATCTACGAGTCGATGGTGAGCTTCGCCGGTGGGCAGCCGGTCTTCGTACCGCTGCGTCAGGAGAACGAGTTCCGCTTCGACCTCGACGAGTTCCGCGCCGGCCTGAGCGAGCGGACGAAGATGGTAATCCTGAACTCGCCGGCCAACCCCACGGGAGGCGTGCTCACCCCCGAAGACATCGCAGGCCTCGCCGACATACTGCGCGAGCGCCCCGACATCTTCATTCTGAGCGACGAGATCTACTCCCGTATGCTTTACGAGAGCCCCTTCGCCAGCATCGCTTCCGAGCCCGACCTCGCCCCCGACGGACGGACGATCATCCTCGACGGTTTCTCGAAGACCTATGCGATGACCGGCTGGCGGCTCGGCTACGGCGTTATGCCCCTCACCCTGGCCGAACAACTCACCAAGCTGCAGGTGAACTCGAACTCATGCACCAACGCCGCCACCCAGTACGCCGGTATCGAAGCCTTGAGCGGCCCCCAGGACAGCGTGGACCATATGCTCTCGGAGTTACGCGCTCGCCGCGACCTGATCGTCGCCGGCCTCAACGAATTGCCCGGCGTCGAGTGCGTAACCCCCCAGGGCGCCTTCTACGCCTTCCCGCGTATAGTAGATACCGGTCGCTCCGCGGGCGCGCTCGCCGACCTGCTCCTCGACGAAGCCGGCGTCGCCTGCCTCGCCGGTACAGCGTTCGGCCGGTACGGCGAGGGCCACCTGCGCTTCTCGTACGCCAACTCGCGCCAGAATATCTGCCGGGCCCTCGAACGGATAGACCACACCCTGTCGCGAACCACAGCCCAACAGACCTGAGTCTAGCTTCGTTCCCCATAATACCTGTAACGGATGGAGCCTCGGATGGAAGAATTCGAGCGCAGATGTGTCGGGATATGTTTAGTCCCTCTATATGCGGGGTACACATAAGTACTGTAAGCAAGAGATCCGACAGTATGGAGGTATCGAGTTGGCTACTACGGCCAAGAAGAACCTTGAGAAGATGGGCGAGACTGCGCAGCAGATGACCCGGAGCACGCAGCGTACGGGCAAGATCGTGAGCGGTTACCTCACCGAGGCGCAGGAGATCAACACCGAGTTTGCTCGGCACGCGACGGAGACCTGGATCAGCGCTTTCCGCAAGCAGACGGAGTTGAACCAGCGCGTGGTCCAGAGGCTCTACGGCGAGGCCGAGGGTCAGCTGGGGGCCTGGCAGGGGCTCATGCAGGACTGGATGAGCGCGTACTCCGCGCCGATGTTCAGCACCTTCGGGAGCGTGGATCCCTTCGGCTACTTCCGACAGGGTATGGAGACCGCTTCGAGGAACGCAGAGCGGGTGACGGACATGACCCGGAGGACTGCTGCGGCTGGCATCGCCACCGCCAACAGTGGGTTCCCGATCGCCGGCTACGATGAGATGAACGTAGGCGAGGTCGCCGAGAGGCTCGAGGTTCTCAGCGAGGAGCAACTCAGGACCGTGCGCGAGTACGAGAAGCGCCACAAGAATCGCGAGACGGTCATCGAGCAGATAGACCGCAAGATCAGGGCCGCCAACGCCTAACGCGCGTAGCAGAGTATCTTCGAGGACCGGGGGTAGCCCCGGTCCTCTTTTTTGCCTTCTTACGTGGCGCTGACTGGGACCGAAGTACTGGAGAAGAATTCGCCTTTCTCCCGGTCGCTCCGGCGGCTTCAAATAGGCGTCGGGCACGAGTGTGAGAGGAGGCAGCGTCAGTACCGTCGCCTGCGGGAGGCGTCGATCAGCTGTCTCGATACGAGCGATAGGAAACTGTTATTTCCACGCGGCCGCCGCCTGTGCCATATTTGTGGCTCGGATTACTGGCGAGCCGAGGAGCACAAGATGGAAGCTAGTCAGGAGATGGAGACCTACTTTATCGAGGGGCATGGTCCCTTTGTCGGCGTTCAGGGTTCGGTGCCGCTCGGCGACTCCGGTATGCCCGAAGCGTGCGCCGACGACGCCCCGCTCGAAAACGCGTGCCCGACGTGCCAGACGCAGGCCAACCTCAGGCGCTGGACGGGGTAAGGATCATAGTCGAGAGACCCTGAATGGAGGCGGGGCGGGGTCGAATCCCGCCCCTCTTTATCTGTCGAGCTGGGAGCCCGGTCTACTTCGGACCGGCGCGCTCCACCCCTTCTTTCACCTTGCCTTCGAACTTCACGAAGTTCTCTTTGAAGAGGTCGGCGAGCTTCTTTGCCTGTTCGTCGTAAGCTTCGCGGTCGTCCCAGGTCACGCTGGGGTCGAGGATGTCGTCCGGCACGCCGGGCAAGCTCTTGGGGATGTTCAGTCCGAATACGGGGTCGGGATGGGTCTCTACACCGTCGAGCTTGCCGGCTATCGCCGCCCGCACCATCTCGCGGGTGTAGGGGAGGTCTATCCGCTCTCCGACGCCGTACGGGCCTCCGCTCCAGCCGGTATTCACCATGTAGCAGCGCACGGAGTGGTGCCGGACCTTCTGGGATAGCATCGTGGAGTAGCGGGTGGGCGGCAACGGCCAGAAGGGCGCGCCGAAGCAGGCGGAGAAGGTCGCCTCTACCTCGGTTGTCATCCCGGCCTCGGTGCCTGCGAGCTTGGCGGTGTAGCCGGAGAGGAAGTAGTACTCGGCCTGCTCGGGCGTGAGGATGCTTATTGGGGGGAGCACTCCGAAGGCGTCCGCCGTGAGGAAGAATATCGCCTTCGGATGTCCGGCCCGACCCTCCGGCACCGAGTCTTCTATGTACTCCAGCGGATATGCGACCCGCGTGTTCTCGGTCTTGGAGGCGTCGGTGTAGATCTCCTCGCGGGTGTGCTTGTGCACGACCACGTTCTCCAGCACCGCACCGAAGCGGATGGCCGAGTAGATCTGGGGTTCCTTCTCCGGGGAGAGGTCTATGGTCTTGGCGTAAGATCCTCCCTCGAAATTGAAGACGCCGTCCTCGGACCAACCGTGCTCGTCGTCGCCGATTAGGCGGCGCTTCTCATCGGTAGAGATCGTGGTTTTGCCGGTGCCCGAGAGCCCGAAGAACAGCGCGACATCGTTTTGTTCCCCGACGTTCGCCGAGCAGTGCATCGGCAGGACGCCGTGCTCTACCGGCAGCACGAAGTTGAGCACGGTGAAGATGCTCTTCTTCATCTCCCCGGCGTAACCGGAGGCGCAGACCAGAACTACCCTGCGCTCGAAGTCTACTCCGATAAAGGTCTCCGAGTTGGTCCCATCCTTCTCGGGATCCGTCTCGAACCCGGGAACCGAGATGACCGTCCAGTTGGGCTCGAAGCTTTCGAGCTCTTCCGGGGAAGGACGCCTGAAGAGCTGGCGGGCGAAGAGAGCGTGCCAGGCCCACTCGGCGACGATCTGGACGTTCAGGCGGTAGCGGGGGTCCGCGCCCGCGAAGGCGTCCACCACGAACACCTCGTCGAGACCCTTTATGTACTCCGCGGCCTTGTCCAGTATACGTCCGAAGTCATCCGAGGGGAACGGCTTGTTGACCGCGCCCCAGTCCACCTTTTCTCTGGTTGCCGCGTTCTCGACTATGAACCTGTCGGCCGGGGAACGGCCGGTGCGCTCGCCGGTAAGGGCTACCAGGGCCCCGCTGTCCGAGAGCGTCGCCTCCTCGCGCAGGACGGTTTCCTCTACGAGCCGGGCCGGCGACAGGTTCTCGCGTACCGACCGCAGATCGCTCAACCCCAGGCGCTCGAGAAACCTCTTGCGAACCGTGGTGTCCACGCCCACCACCCCTTCCTCAATTACCACTATGTGCGTCCGGCATTATAGATGATGCGCCCGGGCCGCACCCACGCCCTTGTGAACCGCTTCGCGGGAGGGTGGATCAGGGACTGGTGTAGGGGAGCAGGTCCTCTTGTGCCGCCTTGCGGGCAACTTCCGGGTCGCTCCAGACGTCGAGCCTGCCGGAGATGTCCAGGCGCGTCCACTCGGCCACCCAGACGACGCGGTCGTCCACGACGAGCTGCAGGGGTTCGGAGATCTGATAGTAGCCGCCAGGTTCGTAATCCAGCACCTGCTCTCCGGCGCACAGCTCGGCCACAAGATCCTTCGCCTTCCTCCCGGGGGAGATGTGGAAGTCGAAGTGATCCTGTCCCGCCGGCCAGTGACTTATAACCGCCCCGTCTTCGCCGAGCTCCGTCACGATGCGGCGGTAGCCTTTGAGATGGTCTGGGACCCGCGCGGAGAGCCCCAGGCTGTGGTCGGAGAGCTTGTCGCGCAACTCGGCGTAGTACGTCTCGTAGTACTCCGTTATCTGCTCCCTCAACTCCTCGAGATCCCCGAAGCTCAGCTGCTCCAACCGCACCGCTACCACACTACCGCTTGAGAAGGACAGTCGGTGACACGTCGAGGGCCCTGGCCAGCTTCCAGATGATCTCCACCGAGGCGTAGATCCCCTCGTCGGCATCCTCGGCTCGCTCAACCGAGCCGGGCTCCAGCTCCGCCGCCTCGTCGAGCTCATCAGGCGACATCCCCGCCTCCTCCCTCAGCTCCCTGAGCCTGATCCCATCCAGCACCTGCGCCTCAGGGACGGTCGGAGCGGCGGGCGGATCGGGGTAAGCAGTCATGTCGGATAGGCTTACGCCCAGAACGCCGACGAGCCTGTGCATGAAGAGCTCGAGGACGTGAACCCGGCTCTGCTGTTCCAGCTCCCTGACCCAGTTCTTCCTCTGACCGACCGCCGCAGAGAGGTCCTCCGGGGAGAGGCCGGCCTCCTCCCTGAGCTCCCGCAGTCGGGCCCCGTCCAGGAGGTAAAGTTGCACGTCCCTATCCCTCCTCGCCTATGTCCTCGAGGTCCGGCCTCCTGCTGTCGACCGGCTTCGGAGGGTCCGGATAGCTCGTCAACTCAGCCCGGCCGACGAAGAGTATCTCTGCAAGGTCCTTCCCAAGGTTCTCCCGAACCTCGGTCCTCTCCGAGGTCTCGAGACCTATGATGACGAACGGGTTCATGCCCAGAGACTCCGCTAGCTCCTCCTGCGACATAAAGACCCTCTCCCGCGCAGCTGCAAGGTTCGCCCCGTCTACCTTCATAACCACACCCTCTCGCTCGTATATCCCCTGATCCTACATCTTACCCCCGATCCCACCCCCGATTCACGCTGCTGTTCTACAGTGGTCAGACCTGTTATATTACGGAGCACTCTTTGAGCCGGATGTTGCGATCACGTCGGGGGTTGTGGGCATGCCTGATAGAAGAACCGTGGCCAGGGGGGAGAGTCTCTCCCGGACCGTTCGCCACAGAGGCCGGGACGTTGTCCTCGTGTCCGAAGGCAAGGGTTTACTCATCACCCGACCGGCGCCGGGGATGAGG
>DASTQK010000197.1:0-3442 GCA_035761765.1 Rubrobacteraceae bacterium | reverse complement strand
TCAGGGCGCGAGCGAAAGGCCCATACACCTTTCGCAGCCGCGGGTGACATCCTTGGCAGGGCGCAGCCCACCGTGTTTGTCAAGACGAGACAGGTAGCAGCGGCGCCCAGCGCTCTTAGAAAGCGGCGTCGTGTGACCCTGGTGCCCATCGCAGAAGCCTACACTCTCAAGAGTACTTTTTGAGAATCCGGTGCTTGAGCTGCTCTTCAGGAGCCGTTTTCGTTGGCGCTTGCACCCATGCTCGGTTAGCGCAGACGCCGCCTACGCTCGGTCCCGGCTACCGCCCTTGGCGCGGAACAACCTGAGCCCGTTGAGAGTCACGGCGATGGAGGTGCCCATGTCGGCGAGCACCGCGAGCCACAGCGCCACCAGGCCGAATGGGGCCAGCAGCACGAAAAGGCCCTTGATCGCGACGGAGACGAAGACGTTCTGCTTGATGATCCGCTCCGCCGAGCGCGAGAGCCGCACCGCTTCGGCCAGCTTCGGCAGGTCGTCCTGCATGAGCGCCACGTCGGCGGTCTCCAGGGCGACGTCGGTGCCCGCCGCCCCCATCGCGAAGCCCACCGAGGAGGCGGCCAGGGCCGGAGCGTCGTTGACGCCGTCCCCGACCATGCCCGCGTCTCCGTGCTTATGGACGAGCTCGCGCACCGCCTCCACCTTCTGCTCCGGCAGCAGCCCAGCGCGGTAGCCGACCTCGAGCTCCTCGGCGATCCTCCTCGCGGGCGCCTCGGCGTCCCCCGTGAGCATTACGAACTCCTCCACCCCCGCCTCGCGCAGCGACTCCAGGGTGGCCCGGGCGTCGGGGCGCACCGCGTCGGCGATCCCGAACACCGCCAGGGGACCCTCCCCGTCCCCGAGTATCACAGGCGTCTCTCCCGCGCCCTCGACCGCCTCCAGCGCCCCGGTCGCGCCGTCGAGGGTGATACCCGTCTCGGCGAACAGGCGGGGGCTCCCGATCATGTACCTGCGCCCGTCCACCGCGCCCTCGGCGCCCCTGCCCGCGACCGAGCGGAAGTCGGAGACCGGGGGTAGCACGGCCCCGTCGGCGGCGGCCAGGATGGCGTGGGCCAGGGGGTGCTCCGAGCGTCGCTCGAGCGCGGCGGCGAGCCGCAGCGCCTCGTCGTCGCCGTGGCCGTCGAGCGCCACTGTGCGCGAGAGGACAGGCCTGCCCTCGGTGAGCGTCCCAGTCTTGTCGAAGGCCAGGGCCTTGAGGCGTCCCGCCGCCTCCAGCGCCGCCCCACCCTTGACCAGGATGCCGCGCCGGGAGGCGGCACCGATGCCGGAGACGACCGTGACGGGCGTGGAGATCACCAGCGCGCACGGACACGCGATGATGAGCAGCGCCAGCGCCCTGTAGAACCATTCCCCGAACACCCCACCCAGGAGCGGGGGCACGACGGCGAGTACCACAGCCGCGGCCACCACGATCGGCGTGTAGACGCGCGAGAAGCGGTCGACGAACTGCTCGGCCGGGGCCTTGGTCGCCTGCGCCTCCTCCACGAGCCGCGCGATGCGCTGGAGGGTCGAGTCGCTCGCCTCCCGCAGGACGCGCACGAGGACCCCACCACCGCCGTTGAGGCTGCCGGAGTAGACTGTGTCGCCCGGCCCCTTCTCCACCGGAGTGCTCTCGCCCGTGACGGGGGACTCGTCCACCGTGGTCTCGCCCTCGATGACCTCGCCGTCCACGGCCAGGCGCTCCCCGGGACGCACGACGACCGTGTCGCCCACCGCGACTTCGTCGGCGGCGATAAGCCGCTCGCCGTCACCCCTCCGGAGCAAGACCTCCTCCGGGGCCAGCCCCGCTAGGGCCCGCACCGCGCCGCGGGTGCGGTCTATTGCGTAGATTTGGAGGGCGTTCCCAGCGGCGAAGAGCACCACCACCGAAGCCGCCTCGGCCCACTCCCCGATGGCCGCCCCTCCTATCGTGGCGGCGCTCATCAGCACGTTCATGTCCAGGTGCCGGGCCTTCAGGCCCGCGATCGCGGCCCGGAAGATAGGCAACCCGCCGATCACGATGGCCGCGAGGTAAGCGCCAACGCGGGCGACCGCGGGCGCGCCGGCCAACCCGAGGGCGAGGCCGAGCGCGAAGAGTAGGGCGGAGGCGAGGACCGACAGCGCCCTCGGGGTGCGCCAGAAGGGAACCCTCTCGGCATCCTCGGTCTTGGCCACCCCGTAGCCGGCGTCCCTGACCGCCTTCTCGATCTCCTCGAGTCCGAGGCCGGGGTCGTGCTCGGCGTCGAGCCTCCCGGCCGCGAAGTTCACAACGGCTCTGCGCACGCCCGGGAGGGCCGCCACGCGCCTCTCGACGGTGGCCGCGCAGCTCGCGCAGTCCATCCCCTCGACCCGGACCACGGTCCTCTCCAGGCCGCCTTCGGGGACCTCGGGGTTCGCCTCCGTGGCCGCGTCAGAGCAGCAATCGTCGGTGCAGGCGTCGGTCCGCGCAGGCGGCGACTCACTCTCCGGCGGGGCCTGCCCCAAGACCGGGAGCCTCTTCTTCACACCGGCTCCCCCACCGTATCGCCCGCCACCGCGGACAGCAGCGAGCACCCCACGGGGGTAAGCGAGTAAATGACCAGCTTGCCGTCACGCCTGGAGCGGACCAAGCCCCGGTCCCTGAGCGCCCGCAGGTGGTGCGAGACGAGGTTCTGCGAGCGCCCGACGATCCACGAGAGGTCGCAGACGCATAGCTCCTCGCCTTCACGTAGGGCGGCGGCCAGTGTGAGTCGCGTGGGGTCGGAGAGAGCCCGCGCCCGGTCGGCGGCTACTCGGGCATCGCCGTTCCCCAGCAGCCTCCCACGTATGTCCTCCGCGCGAGGGGCGTCGATGCAGATCAGGTCGCAGCGATCTTCGGCCATGCGTACACTCCAACGTCCGTTGATACGTTGTGAGGAGCATACCAGGCTCCCGGGGCGAGGTCCAGGAGGCGTTTCGCGTCCTCAAGCCGGGGGGACGATTCGCGCTCTCTGACATGGTCTTCCTCGGCGACAAGGGCAAGCTCCACGCCCGACACGACTTCCTTGGCTGTGTCGTCCGAGTTGTGCGCGCCGGTTGCCCTCACATCCGCAACCTCTTTTGCGTGTCGCGCTCGCATCGAGTCCGCCCAGCGACCCGGAAGACGGACGATACACGTCACTGGCTCAAGCTCTTATCCTGGTAGTCTATTCACAGCTAATGGAAGCTGGCGGCGGGCAGCCGAAACGGCCTAACAGCGGAGACAGTGGCCACCACGGTGGCCTTGACGAAGTGGCCTTCTCATGGAGGCTTTCATCTTGCCAGGAACGCATACGGGTCGAACTTTATGCTCATCGTTGTACTGCGAAGAATCCGGAGCCGGTTTCGCGGTACATGCACACATCCCTTGCCTGCTCGGTAGGTGAACCTCGAATGTCTGTGTTAGAGCACTCTACTGATTCTCCAATCCCCGCCTAATGTTGGTGAGGTA
>DASTQK010000196.1:0-12106 GCA_035761765.1 Rubrobacteraceae bacterium | reverse complement strand
CTTCTTCCCGCCCAGATCTGGGGTCAGGTAATGCGCCTCCAGGGCGACCGAGACGCCCTGCTCGATGGCACACGCTACGTCCGGACGTCCTAAAGAGTGCCTGAACATCATCGCCGCCGAGAGGACAGTCGCGTAGGGGTTCGCCTTCCCCGTACCCGCGATGTCCGGGGCGGAGCCGTGGACTGGCTCGTAGATGCCGGGGGTGCCCGGCTCGCCTAGAGAGGCGGAAGGCAACATCCCCATCGAGCCCGGGAGCATCGCTGCCTCATCCGAGAGGATGTCGCCGAAGAGGTTCTCGGTCACGATCACGTCGAACCTTCCGGGATCCCGGATCAGGAACATCGCCGCGGCGTCCACGAGAACGTGATCCAGGGCCACGTTCGGGTACTCGCCCGCGACGTCCGAGACGACGCTCCTCCACAGGCGGCTCGTCGCCATGACGTTGGCCTTGTCCACGGACGTTACATGCCCGTTACGGCCTTCCGCAGCCTCGAAAGCGACGCGCGCGACACGCTCGACTTCCTCGCGCGTGTAGACGGAGAGGTCGCTTGCTAGCTCCTCGCCCTCCTCCTTGTCTCCGAAATAGGCCCCTCCGGTGAGCTCCCGCACTATAAGGATGTCTACTCCTCTCAATACCTCCTCTTTGAGCGTCGAGGCGGAGAGCAGCGAGGGTATCGCCGCCACCGGTCGCAAATTGGCGAACGCCCCGAGGTGCTTGCGCAACCTGAGGAGGCCCGCCTCGGGACGCACCGTTCCCCGGTCGAAGTCCGGGTGGCCGACGGCGCCGAGCAGGACGGAGTCGGAGGTTCTGGCCCGCTCCAGGGTCTCCTCTGAGACTGGTTCTCCTTCGTCCCGGATCGCGGCCGCTCCTACCTTGCGTTCCTCGTAGGAGAGCTCGACCCCGAAGTGTTCTGCCGCCGCATCCATGACGCTTCTGGCGGCGCCGACGACCTCGGGACCGATGCCGTCGCCAGGGAGTAGCAGTATGTCGAACGAGCCGCGCATCTTCCTCCTAGTACTCTGCCCTCGAAGCCAGCCACCCCTGGCCTCCCGGGCCCAGGGAGCCCGCCAGCAACTCCTCGGCCCGCTCCTCGCGGACGATGTCGGTCTCTTGCCACAACGCATGCGCAAGCGCTCGCAGGTAGTCTTCGCCGAACTCCTCCAGCGCCGCGACGCCAAGCACGAGCAGCAGGTTCTGGAAGGACATCTGATCTTCTGCGTTCGCCCTTCCCCCGAAGCTCCGAACGGTGAAGCCGGGGTTCCGGTCTATCTCTTGCAGGTGCTCTTCAAGCGGCAGGCCGGTCCGGCGGGCGGCGGCGGCGGAGAGAGCCTGCGGCAGATACTCCCTGAGCCAGGCCGGGGTGCGGGGCACGGGCTCGCGCAGCAAGAAGGCGTGCGCCAGCTCGTGCCAGACGACCAGCGCCCCCGTCGCGTTCGTGCGAGGCCTGAAAGCGGCAGAGAGCGTCTCGGGCAGCACGAGAGTGGGCGGCGTCGCGGCGCGGGTGAAGTAAGGTAGCCCGGGCGGATAAGATCGTTCGTTCTCGCGCGGCGCTAAGTCCCAGTCCACGTCGGCGACGAGCAGGGCCTCAAGCACGGGTGCCTCTACGTTCAGAATCTCCGATAGGGACGCGGCGCCGGCCACCAAGAGGTCCCGAGCCTTTGCGGCGCGCTCCCCGAACCCCGGCGGGTGGACGACAGGGATTGCGCCGTCCAGGCGCTCGTAGCCCGGTGGGGCGTCTCGCTCCTCTACGGCGCTACCTGCCACGTTTCCCACGGAGCCTTCACCCCGCCCGCGGTGTACACGTTCACCGCCCGCACGTAGGCGCGCGCGGCGGCCTCGACGACGTCCTGAGAGAGCCCCCGTCCAGCGTACTCGGAGCCCTCGAACTCGACGGAGATCCTCACCTCTCCCAAAGCGTCCTTGCCGCCCGTTACGGCGTCTATGCGGAAGTCCGTGAGCCTACCCTGTATCCCGGTCGCGGCGTCTATGGCCCTAAAGACCGCGTCAACCGGGCCCTCGCCCTCGGCCTCGGCCTCGAAGGTGCCGCGCTCGGCGTGCGAGATCGTGACCGCAGCCCGGCTCTGGCGGCCCGTCGCAGCGACGACCCGGAACGACTCCAGAACGAACTTGCCCTCGAACGAGCCGACCTCGTCGGCGGCGATCGCCTCGAGGTCAGCTGCGGTCACGGTCTTCTTGTGGTCGGCTATCTCCTTGAACCGCACGAACGCGCGCTTGAGTATCTCGCCCTCCAGTGTGTAGCCGAGCTCCTCGAGGGCGTCCTTGAGGGCGTGACGGCCCGAGTGCTTGCCGAGGAAGATGTTCGTGCCCTCTAGCCCGATGTCTTCTTTGGTCATGATCTCGAAGGTCCGGCGGTCTTTGAGGACGCCGTCTTGATGGATCCCGGACTCGTGCAAGAACGCGTTGCGCCCGACTACCGCCTTGTTGGGCGGCACGTCGTAGCCGGTCATGTTCGAGACCATGCGCGAGGTGTTGGCGAGCTGGCGCGTGTCCACCCCAACCCCGACCCCGTAGTGGTCGCCCCTCGTAACGAGGGCCATGACGACCTCCTCCAGGGAGGCGTTTCCTGCTCTCTCCCCGATGCCGTTGACGGCGACCTCCACCTGGCGCGCGCCGACCTCGACGCCCGCCAGCGAGTTGGCGACCGCCATCCCCAGGTCGTCGTGACAGTGCACCGAGAGCACGCGCTCGGCGAGCGCGGGAACCCGCTCCTGTAGCTCCTTCAGGAACGCTGCGAACTCCACCGGCGTCGTGTAGCCGACGGTGTCGGCGATGTTCACCACGTCCGCCCCCGCCTCGACCGCCGCGGCGACTACCTCCGCGAGGAAGCCGATGTCGGTACGTGTAGCGTCCATCGGGGAGAACTCGACGTTCTCGCAGAGGCCCTTGGCGAAGCGGACCGCCTCTCCGGCCCGCTTGAGGATGTCTTCTCGGTCAGAGCGCATCTGGTGCTCGATGTGCAGATCGCTAGTACCCACAAAGGTGTGGATGCGTGGTCGCTGCGACCACTGCACCGCCTCCCAGGCGCGCTCGATGTCCTGCTCGTGGATGCGGGCGAGGCCGGCGATCGTCGGGCCCTTTACTTCGGCGGCGATGCGGGACACCGACTCGAAGTCGCCCTCGGAGGTGATCGGGAAGCCCGCCTCGATCACGTCCACCTTCAGCCGCGCGAGCTGGTGGGCTATCTCCAGCTTCTCCTCGACGGAGAGCGATATCCCCGGCGACTGCTCGCCGTCTCGCAAGGTAGTGTCGAAGATCTCTACTCGACGCAAGTCTCTCATCCTCCTACGCTTGATACTTGATCGGAAAGTGCGGCTCTGTGGCTGGTGGCCGCGGACAGCCGGCTAGGTGCCGGGGCTGGTAATTCGCCCGACGGCCACCCTGGTTAGTCGTAGGTTGTCGCGAGAGAAGCGCAAGATGTCTAGTAGTTCTCCTTCACGTAAGGGGGCAGTATCTCACCCCGCAGTGCGCTCTGCAACCTCGACGGCGACGGTCCAGTGAGCGTAATCCTCCCACTCGCCGCGTGCCGCCTTGAAGTACAGCTCCTGCAGCCGCGAGGCTACCGCTCCGACCTCGCCCGTCCCCACGGGCCTTCCGTCGACCTCGACCACGGGCGCTATCTGGAACCCCGTACCGGAGAGAAAGACCTCGTCGGCAGCGTAGAGCTCTGTGCGGTCCACGTCGCGCTCGAGGACGGACAGGCCGAGCTCCTTCTCGGCCAGCTCCATGACGCAGTCCCGGGCTATGCCCTCCAGGATGTCCGCCGTGACGGGGGGCGTGATGATCGCGCCTTTGCGGACGAGAAAGATGTTGGCCGCGCTCGCCTCGGAGACGTGACCATCCTGCGTCAAGAAGATCGCGTCGT
Source organism: Rubrobacteraceae bacterium (assembly GCA_035761765.1). Classification (GTDB taxonomy): domain Bacteria; phylum Actinomycetota; class Rubrobacteria; order Rubrobacterales; family Rubrobacteraceae; genus JALYGY01. The sequence continues at coordinate 8,222 of DASTQK010000196.1, read as the reverse complement.
CGTAGCCTGCCCTCTGGGCCTCGTCCACGGCGAGCGCGGTGTTTATGTAGGAGCCAGTGAGCTTGCCGCGCGCCGGTATCGCGGTGTCGGGGGTGCGCCGCCAGGAGGAGACACAGACCTTCAGGCCGGTGAGCTCGACGTAGTTGCCCATCGGGACCGTGAAGATCGAGAGCTGCGACTCACCCCTCAGGTTCACCCCGACCGACTCGGCGGCCTTGTAGCCGAGCGGTCTTATGTAGGTGTCCTGCCTTGGGGCGTTGCGCCCGAGTATCTCGAGCGTGATGTCGCAGAGCTCGTCCACGGAGTGCGGCAGGTCTATCCTGAGCATCCGGCACGACCTCTCGAAGCGCTCGTAGTGCTCGCGCATCTTGAGGACCTGCAAGGTCCCCTTGACCTCGTTCCAGTACGCGCGGATGCCCTCGAAGACGCCCGTACCGTAGTTGAGGGCGTGCGTCGCCGGGGATAGCCTGACGTCGCCCAGCTTCACGAACTCACCGCCGTGGTAGCACCACTCCGCGTCCGAAGCGGCAAAGGCTTTACGGCTCATCTGTGCTCACCTCCCGCGGGGCTCGGCGTCTCGACGCCCTCGGCGGCGAGCGCCCGCAACTCCGCCCCGACCTTCTCCACTCTAAGCTCGGCCTCCCTGTGGCGCATAGCCAAAAATCCCGGTAGGCCCGCCCCGTTCTCCAGGACCCAGTCCTTCGCGAACCTCCCGCTCTGGATGTCGTCCAGGATCCCGCGCATTCGCTCCTTTACGCCCTCGTCGATGAGGCGGGGACCTGCGGTGTAGTCGCCGTACTCTGCGGTGTTCGAGATGGAGTAGCGCATCCCGGCGAGCCCGCCCTCGTAGATGAGGTCAACGATCAGTTTCAGCTCGTTGACGCACTCGTAGTAAGCGAGCTCCGGCTGGTAGCCCGCCTCGACCAGCGTATCGAATCCCGCTTTGAGGAGCGCCGTGAGGCCGCCGCAGAGCACGGCTTGCTCACCAAAAAGGTCTGTCTCCGTCTCCTCGGCGAAGGTGGTCTCGAGGACGCCCGCCCGCGCGCAGCCGATGCCGCGCGCGTAGGAGAGGATGAGATCCCGCGCCTCTCCGCTCGCGTCGTTGCCTACCGCGAAGAGCGCCGGCATCCCGTTGCCCTCGACGTAGAGACGCCTGAGGACGTGACCGGGACCTTTCGGGGCGACGAGCCCGAGGTCCACCTCGGGCGGCGCGGCTATCTGGTTGAAGTGGATATTGAAGCCGTGGGCGAAGAGCATAAGGTCTCCGGGGGAGAGGTTCGGCTCCACCTCGTCCCGGAACACGGGGGGCTGCTTCTCGTCTGGCAGGAGCATCATTACCACGTCGGCCCAGCGGACGGCCTCCGGAATGGTCATAACCTGGAGCCCCGCCTCTTCGGCCCTCGGCCAGCTCTTCGAGCCCTCGTAGAGCCCGACGGCGACCTCGCAGCCGGAGTCCTTGAGGTTCAGCGCGTGGGCGTGACCCTGGCTGCCGAAGCCCAGGATCGCGGTCTTCTTCTGCGTGATCTCGTTCCCGACGTCCCCCTCGCGGTATACCCGAGCCATCTAACCTCCGTCCCCAGGCCGGGCCACAGGCCCGAGCCGAACGATGTCATCTGCTTCGAGAGAGCCGAGCCACTCTTCCAGCTTCTCCGGATCTCCCGACGCCACGACCGTGCCGCCTACCTCGTGGGCCTCGACCCCCGCTCGGGCCGCCGCCTCGCGCCAGTCGTCGCTGCTGGTCTTGAGCAGCGCGACCTCCAGCGTCTCCTCGGGGACCTCGATGCCCTCCACGTCCTCGAGGCCAGCGAGCAGAGCTGCGTAGCGCCTCGCCGTCTCGGGGGGACACTCGAGCACGATCGTCGCGCGCATCCCACCTCCGTCGCGCCCGACGGCGAGGCCCGCTACCGGCATCCGCTTGTTCTGGAACGTCATGATGAGGCGGTTCAGAGCCATCATGCCGCCGCTCAGGCGCAGCTCTATCGGGTTGAGGGCCGTGGCGGCGGTTTTAGGCGCCATCTTCCTCGATCATCTCGTTCACGCTCATGCCGCTCGGGATCATGGGGTAAACGTTGGCCTCGGGGTCTATGTGGAAGTCCAGAATGACGCAGCCGTCCTGCTCCTGCGCCCACCTCACTGCTTCTTCCACGTCGTCGCCCTCGCGCACCGTCCTGCCGCTCAAGCCGTAAGCTGCGGCGAACTGCTCGTATTCCGGGCCCGTGATGGGCGTCTCGGAGTAGCGGCGGTTGTGGAAGAACTGCTGCCACTGACGCACCATGCCGAGGTAGCCGTTGTTCAATATGGCAACCTTGATGTTGAGCCCGAAGTCCCGGATGGTCGCGAGCTCCTGCAAATTCATCTGGATCCCGCCGTCGCCCGCCACGACCCATACCGGCTCGTCGGGGTAGGCGAACGCCACCCCCATCGCCGCCGGGAGCGCGAAGCCCATCGTGCCCAGACCACCACTTGTTATGTGGCTGTTCTTCTTGGTGAACTCGAAGAACTTGGCGGCCCACATCTGGTGCTGGCCGACGTCTGTTACGAGCCGGACCTCTTCTCCGGCGGCGGCCTTTATGGCGGCCATGATCCGGATCGGACCGTACTCGTCTCTCGCGCCGTCCTCACGCTTCTTCTCGGGCTCCTGGCTCTCGGCTATCTCCGCCCGCCACTCGACGCACCCGTCGGATGGCTCTTGGAGGTGGACGAGGACTGAGCGCAGAGCGGCCTTCGCGTCAGCCGCTATGCCGATGGTCGGCTTGACGACCTTGCCGAGCTCAGAGGGGTCAACGTCTATGTGCACGATCTTCGCGTTCGGGGCGAACTTGTCCACTGCGCCCGTGATCCTGTCGTCGAAGCGCATCCCGACCGCGAAGAGGAGGTCTGAACGGTCTATCGCCCGATTTACGCTCGCGGCGCCGTGCATCCCCGGCCAGCCGATGTACAGCGGGTGGTCCTCCGGGAAAGCGCTGACCCCCAGCAAGGTCGTGACGACCGGAACGCCGGTCCGCTCGGCGAGCAACCTGAGCTCCATCTCCGCCCCCGAGAGTGTGATGCCGTGCCCGGCCAGGATGAGCGGGCGCCTGGCCTTCTTGAGGAGCAGCGCCGCAGCCTCGAGCGCCGGGCTCTGCAGCGGCTCGGGCGCTTCTTTGAGCCTCCTGTACCCGTTATGCTCGCAGGCCGCAAACTGCACGTCCTTGGGCACGTCAACGAGGACCGGCCCCGGCCTTCCGGAGCGCGCGATCTCGAACGCCTGCCGCATCGTCGGGTAGAGCTCGTCCGGATCCTCGACGAGGAAGGAGTGCTTGGTGAAGGGCAGCGTCATCCCGATGACGTTGGTCTCTTGGAAGGAGTCCTTGCCCATCGCAGGGCGCCCGACCTGCCCGGTGATCGCCACGAGCGGCACCGAGTCCATCTGCGCCGTAGCAAGACCGGTTACCAGGTTCGTCGCCCCCGGTCCGCTCGTCGCAACGCACACCCCGACGCGTCCCGTAGCCCGCGCATAGCCATCCGCCGCGTGAGCCGCAGCCTGTTCATGGCGAACGAGAACGTGCTTTAGCGGGTAATCGGGGAGGGCGTCGTAGAACGGCATGATCGCCCCCCCCGGGTATCCGAAGAGGTACTCGACCCCCTCGTCAAGGAGCGCCTCGCACATCGCCTCACTCCCGGTGCGTGGCTTGTATTGGAATTTGAATGCGGTGTTCTCCATGGTTCTCCCATCCTCGAGATAACTGCGAGCTAGAAAGCCTTCGGCCTGAGAACGGGGGCTCTAGTCCCGCCCGGCGGCTCTTAGGCGGACCGGATGGCGTCGCCCCGGCCCGCCCTGGTAATTAGTCGTAGGGCAGGTAGGACGACACCCGTGGCTACTCGCGGGTGGATGGGGGGAGTGAGCAGGCGCGAGATCTTGAGCATCAAGCCCGAGACCTTTTTCTGCGCCGATTTCGAGACTTCGCTCAAAGTTCCTCGCTCACTCTCTCGCAAGTGTGTGCAGGGTTACACATAGGTAGAGGGTTGTCAAGCCGCATATAGCTTCGTTTCGCGACGTTTATGCGGGTTTGGCGTTATCCCCGCTCTTCACTCGACGATCGGCCAGTTCGCGCATCGCTTGATCATACTCCTCGAATAACTCCGCTACGAACTCCATCACCTCCGACGCGCTGCGCTTCGAGGTGCGCGGCTTCGGAGTCGATGTCGTTATCGTCGAGCCAGGCCTCATCCGCACCAGCTTCGCGCAGACGGCGGTAGACTCGATGGGCGAGGAGGGGAAAGGCCCCTACACGGGCTTCGAGGCCGGGGTGGCGAGGACTACTCGCGAGCACTACGAGCGGGGGCCGCTGGCCGCTCTGGGTGGAGGCCCCGAGGCGGTCGCCGCGGCGATAGAGCGGGCGATATCGACCCCGCTCCCTCGAGCCCGCTACACGGTCACGCCTTCGGCGAAGCTATTGATCTCCGCCCGGAGATTACTGCCTGACCGGGCGTGGGACGGCCTCGTTGGGCTCTTCTTTCCCCGACCCGGCGCGTAGTACCACCACGGTTTCAGGGAAATTTGCGCCACTATCTCAGAAAAGTCCTGCTCAGAGCCTATCTTTACTTGCTATCTGGTGGTCTCCGCTGCTATGGTAGGGGAGTAGCTCTAGGGAGGTGCAGGGTATGACAGAGGCTCTGCTTCTGGTTGTGGTTGGTTCTCTTGTGCCGGTCAGCGCGGCCACGCTCGTAGTCGCCGTTCTCGCCCTGCGCAAGGCGCAGCTATATGTAGAGTCTGTCGAGCAGCGGCTTGAGAGTTTTCACGAGAGCCAGATCCTCCTTCTGGGGTTGCTGCGCGAGAGGGACCGAAGCTCCGAGGTAGAGCTGGCGGAGGATCCGCTCCTGCAAGAGCGCGACCGTCTGGCGCTGGCGGTTCACGCGCGCCGGTCTCAACGGCGGGGAATCGACGAGTCGAGGTTCCGGAACGAGGGTGCAAAAGACCGCTCGCTACTGGCGAGTGAGGCGTACGAGGAGGGGGGTCGGACGCAGCCGCGAGCGGCGAACTTCCCGGACACCGCCTCCTCGCCTCGGGTGAAGACCCGGCCGGGCGAAGAGGTGGCGCGGCGCGCGGTGTGGCACCCGCACCCCGACGACGACGTCAGCCCGACGCGGGCGAGCGAGCCGGGCGACGCCGCGGTCGAGATGTTCCGCAGGCACTACGACAAGTACCTGGAGAACTACGAGGGCTACGTAAAGCTGGCCGCGAGGCTCTACCGGATGCGCGACGAGGTCGAAGCGCCGCCGAGCCCCGTGGCGGAACGCGAGTGGGACGGCAGGCTGCGTCGGGTGATCGACGGCATCCAGCGGACCACCGCGAGGCTGGACATCCTAGAGGAGTACAACCCGGAGCTGGCGACCGACGACCGCATCTCCCGCCGCGCCGCCATCGCCCGCAGCCAGCGGGAGCTGCAGAGCCGGGAGGGCTAGGAACTCGAGGGGTAGCGCTCTTTTTCTGCGGGGCCAGAGGATAACTCTCGGCCCCAAGCTCCTGGTCCGGATCGAGTATGACCATATCGAGCCAGACGATACTTCACGAGTCGCGGGCCTGCCACTGTCGTCACCTGAAGCGGTTCGTGTAGGGACGGGGTCGCGGACCGTCCCTACACGATAGGTTCAAGGCTTGGGGCGGGCACCTCGCCCGGCGGCTCGACCTGAGCGCCGGCCAGGTCCACGTCGAGGACCCAGGATCTCGCCTCTACCCCCCGCGCCTCGAAGGCTAGCAGCATCGCGGAGGCTATTCCGTAGCCTTCCGTCTCGGGGGCGAGGGCGAGGACGGTCGGGCCCGAGCCGGAGAGGCAGGCACCGTAGGCGCCGTGCGCGAGCGCCGCTTCTATGACGTCCTCGAGGCCGGGGACGAGGTGGGAGCGGTAGGGCTGGTGCAGCCTGTCCTGCATGGCGACGCGCAGGAGGTCGTACTCACCGGTCGCCAGAGCGCCCAGTAGCAGCCCCGAGCGGCCCACGTTAAAGGCGGCGTCGCGGTGGGAGACCTGCTCCGGCAGGGCGCGACGGGCCGCGGTCGTCGAGACGGCGAAGTCAGGGATGGCGACGACGGCCTTGAGGTCCGTTGGTTCGAGGCGCACCGCGCTCACGCCTCCGGGGGTGAGGGTGCCGATGACGAGCCCACCCAGCAGCGCGGGAGCAGCGTTGTCCGGGTGACCGTCCAGCTCGCACACGATGTTCAGGAGGTCAGGGGCGGCGATCTGGCCGCCGAAGAGGTCGTTGGCCGCGACGGCCCCGCCGACCAGCGCGGCGGCGCTCCCACCCAGACCCCGCGTGGGCGGGATAGCGTTCTCCTGAACGAGGTGGAAGTGGGCATCGGACTCCCCGACCAGCTCCGCTACGAACCGGGCGGCGCGGTAGGCAGGGTGGTGAGCGTCGCGGGGGATCAACTCCGCGCCGGTGCCGCGCACCTCGATGACGGGCTGGGGGGATCTGTCGAGCCCGATCCTCATGCTCAAAGAGAGCGCGAGCCCTACCGCGTCGTAGCCTGGACCGAGGTTGGCCGAGGTGGCCGGGACGCGGACGGAGATCACCGGAGAGCTCCTCCCATTCGCCCGGCGACGGCCTCGAACGTCGCGGGGAGAGGCTCGGGCAGCTCCGCGCGGCTCAACACCGCGTCCGGGTCTTTGAGGCCGTGTCCGGTGAGGACGCTCACGACGGTGCCTTCAGGGCTCCTGCCCTCGCGCGCGAGCCTGAGGAGGCCGGCGATCCCCGCCGCCGAAGCCGGCTCGCAGAAGACGCCCTCCTCGCGCGCAAGCAACCCCTGGGCGTCCAGAATCTCGTCGTCCGTGACGCTCTCGATGCGGCCGCCGGACTCGCGCGCGGCGGCCAGAGCGCCCTCTTTGCTTGCGGGCGATCCGATTCGGATAGCGCTCGCCACCGTCTCCGGGTTCTCGAAGTCATGGCCCGCGACTAGCGGCGACGCCCCCTCGGCCTGGAAGCCGAGCATGCGCGGCGCATCGTCGGCGTATCCTGCCTGGCGCCACTCCGTGAAACCCTTCCAGTATGCGGTGATGTTTCCGGCGTTTCCCACAGGCAACGCGAGAGCGTCGGGGGGGCGTCCCAGAGCATCGCAGACCTCGAAGGCCGCCGTCTTCTGGCCCTCGATTCGGTCCGGGTTCACAGAGTTTACGAGGGCGACCTCGCCCAGCTCCTCGGCCAGTTGGCGCGAGAGGCGGAGCGCCTCGTCGAAGTTGCCCTCGATCTGGACGATCTCAGCCCCATGAGCGAGGACCTGGACCGCTTTACCGAGCGCGATCTTGCCGGCAGGAACCACGACGAAGCACCTTATGCCGGCTCTAGCGGCGTAGGCCGATGCCGATGCCGCGGTGTTGCCGGTCGAGGCGCAGACGCACGCGCGGCTCCCGGCCGCTGTGGCCCGGCTCAGGGCCACCGTCATCCCCCGATCCTTGAAGGAGCCTGTCGGGTTCATCCCCTCGAACTTCAAGAAGAGGCGCGCGCCAACCCTCTCCGAGAGGGTAGGGGCTGCGATCAGGGGCGTACCTCCCTCGCCCAGAGAGGCTATGGCCCGATCCGGGATCTCCGGCAACCATCCGCGATATTTTCTTATAACGCCCTGCCCGTGCTCCTGCCCCCGAACGCCCAAGCTAGAGACCGTGCCTTTCCACGAGGAGTGTCTGATCACCACGAACCGCGAGCTAGTGGGTCGACCGGGGAATACTCTCCTCGGCGTCCGTAGTTCGCGCGCCGCGAAGTAGGGTATGAAACCCGGAGACCATAGCGCACGCAAAGTATCATGCCCGTGCTCACCCTTTCAAGCGCCCGGCGTGGCGACCCTATCAGCAGTTTAGTAAATTACGCCAGGAGGCATCAGGCGTCAGCAACCAGGTCTTGCTGATGTCTGAAACCTGAAACCTGAAAAGGGAGTTATGGAACCGAGCAACAGTACCATCCTCGTAACCGGCGGCGCCGGGTTTATCGGGGGTAACCTCGTCCTCGAGCTGGTCGGGAACCACAGGGTCGTAAACCTCGACGCGCTGACCTACGCGGGCAACCTCGACACTCTTGCATCTGTGGCCGACCATCCTGATCACGTCTTCGTGCGCGGCTCGATCGGCGACCGCTCGCTGGTCGGAGAGCTGCTCGCCGAGCACAAACCGCGCGCCATCGTGAACCTCGCCGCCGAGACTCACGTTGACCGCTCCATAGACGCCCCCAGGGCCTTCGTAAAGACCAACGTGGTC
>DASTQK010000195.1:0-9532 GCA_035761765.1 Rubrobacteraceae bacterium | reverse complement strand
GACCTCCTACATCGTCGTCGAGTACGTCGCCGGCGGCGACTTGAAGGCCCTTATCGACAGGCGGGGACCGCTCCCTGGCGCCATGCTCGCGCGCATCGGGGCGGCCGTCGCCGACGGGCTTGCCCACGCCCACGAGCGTGGCATCGTCCACCGCGACATCAAGCCGCAGAACGTGCTCATAGACGAGTACGGGAGCCCGAAGCTCACCGACTTCGGCATAGCGCGGGCCCTGGACTCCACCCACTCGACCAGCACGGACTCCTACCTCGGCACGGCTACCTACTCCTCCCCGGAGCAGCTGCGCGGTGAGAAGGTCACGCCCAAGAGCGACGTCTACTCTTTAGGTGCTACCCTCTACCACGCGGCCACGGGTCAGCCGCCGTTCACCGGGGGCCCTCTCGATGTCGCCAGCCAGCAGCTAGCCAAGCCCCCGGCCTCGCCGCGGGCCCGAGGCGCTTATATCGGTGAGCGCCTCGAAGCACTTATCCTGGCCTGTCTCGCCAAGGATGCAGCCGAGCGTCCAGACGCCGTCACGTTGCACGAGAGGCTGCTCCAGATCAGCGCGGCATCGACCCTTGCGGAGGTGGGCGGGTCACCCGGGGTCACGGGGCTTACCCGCGCCGCCAGATCCGTTGGCGCCGCGGGCGTCAAGGCCGTCAGGCGGGGTCTTGGCCGGCGCGGGCCCCCGCAGCTCTCCGGACCGCCGCAGGGCACCATCAGCGTCCCGACGCGGACCTTCAGGGCCGGCTCGAGCCAGAGGCGGGCACTCGCCTCCGCCATCGTCGGCCTTCTCCTCGTCGCCCTCACCGCCGCCGGCACCTGGGCGGTGCTCGAGGGCAGGATCGGGAGCGATATGACGGGTCCGGTAGAGCGGATCTCCGAGCCGCAGCGGGAGATGCTCGAGGCGCCTCCGGCCAGCCGCTCGGAGAACGCGGGCGGCGAGAACGTACTCGCCAGGGACACAGAGCCGGCCGCAGCCCCCGCCCTGCCACCCGAGCAAGCCGAACAGGCGGTCTTCGATATGTACTACGAGATGTCGTTCGCCAGGCCCGAAGCCTCGTACGCTTTCCTCTCCGAGCGCCTGCAGAACGAGATGGGCTCCCCCGAGCAGTGGGCGGCGCAGGAAGACATCTACTCGTTCACCTACATGAGGTTCACCGAGTACCCGACCGCCACGGTCTCGGCGGATACGGCGGAGGTGGCGTTCGAAGTGAGGCTGGACCGCACCTATGGTTCCGAGCTGCTCTCGGGGACCTGGGTCTGCGTGGTCGAAGATGGAGAATGGAAGCTCGATCGGCTGGAGAACGAGCGAACCGTCCCGGCCTGAGGCGTACTCAACCCGTGAGGACCGTCCACCTCGAGCGCCCCTCGGGGCCCTTGCAACACACGCCGCCGCGAACCTCATATAATCACGCCCATGATAAGGCTCACGGAGAGATTCGTTCTGGAGCGCGAGATCGGCTCGGGTGGCATGTCCACTGTCTTTCTCGGGCGCGACGAGGTCCTCGACCGGCCCGTCGCCGTCAAGCTGCTCAAGCCAGGCTACGCCGGGACCGACATCGGCGCCCGCTTCAGGCGCGAGGGGCGTACCGCGGCCAGCCTCTCTCATCCCAACATAGTCCAGGTCTACGACGCGGGGGAGGGAGAGTACGAGGGACGCGAGGTCTCCTTCATCGTCATGGAGTACGTGCGCGGCGGCGACCTCAAAGACCTGATGGACAGGAAGGGAGCACTCGCGGGCGGTGATCTCACGCGGTTGAGCGAGGCCGCGGCGGGGCTAGCGCACGCCCACGAGCGGGGTGTGATCCACCGCGACATCAAGCCGCACAACATCCTGCTGGATGAGAACGGTCGTCCGAAGCTCTCGGACTTCGGCGTCGCCCGCGCCCTCGACGCGTCGCAGGCGACCCGGACGGGCTCCTACCTTGGGACGGCGCTCTACTCGCCGCCCGAGCAGCTGCGCGGTGAGAAGGTCACGCCAAAGAGCGATGTCTACTCTTTAGGCGTTACGCTCTATCACGCGGCCACGGGTCAGCCGCCGTTTATCGGCGCCCCGATAGAGATCGCCAGCCAGCACGTCTCCAAGGAGCCGACCTCCCCCAGGGAGGTCAACGGCGCGGTGAGCCCCCCGATGGAGGCCCTGATCCTCGACTGCATGAGGAAGGACCCCGACGCCCGACCGACCGCCGACGAGGTGCGGCTCAGGCTGCTGGAGGCGGGCCGCGGCGTTTACGCTACCCGGGCCTACGAAGAAGCGCCCACCAAGGAGACCGCAGAAGACAGGCCCGCCGCCGTGGCGCCGCCCCCGCGGCAGGGTGGTACGGCGCCCGATCGGTCCGGCGCGCCGGTGCGAGCCGGGCGTCAGGGAGGGCTTCTGGTGGCTCTGGCCGTCGTGGCCGTGCTCGCCGTGATCGGAGCCCTCGCCGCGTCCACGCTCCTCGGGGGAGGCGACGAGCAGGCAGGAGGGGATCCGTCGAGCAACGCGAACCAGCCCAACGAGGGCCAGCCCCAGGGCGGGCAGAACCCGCAAGGAGGCGACCAGCAGGCCGCTTCGGCTTCCGGCGCGGCCTCCGCTCAGCAAGAAGGGAACCAGGGGCAGGAACAGTCCCAGGCCGGCGGTCCCACGGAGGCCGCAGAGAGGACGGTGGAAGAGTTTTACACGACGTCCTCTGCGGGGAACTACGACAGGTCCGCGGAGCTCCTCAGCGAAGATTGGCGGCAGAGCAAGTTCCCGAACCGGGCTACCTTCGTGGGGACGTTCGACGACGTGGAGCGCGTGGAGTTCATAGAGGGGCCGACCGCCGAGGTCTCCGGCGACACGGCTACCGTCACCGGCCGCACCGAGGCCACGCTAACCAACGAGTTCCAGGTGAACGAGGGTACCTGGTATCTCGTGAAAGAGGACGGCGAGTGGCGCATAGACGGGTGGGACGTCACCAACCTCAGCACGCGACAGACGTGATGGTAACGGACCAGAGCTGAGGGAGGGCCGATTCTGAAGACCGTACTCACAGCGTTCATGGCGGCGATCATCGGCGGGCTCGTCACCGCGCTCTTCATCTTCGTCGGGGAGCATCGTCTCGACGACGGGTCTGGAGACGTGACGATCAGGGAGGCTCCGCCACCGGTGGGGGAGGTGTCGGAGAATGATGCTGACGTGCCGGTGCGTGAGGTCTACACGCACAGCGGGCCCGGGGTGGTCAGCGTGGACGTCGCCTCTTCGGAGGTCGGGCCCGGAGGAGGCTCCGGGTTCGTGCTCGACGAGCAGGGTCACATCGTCACCAACCAGCACGTAGTCGGCGGAGCCGAGGAGATCTCCGTCAGGTTCGCCAGCGGCGTCAGAGAGGTGGCGAAGGTGGTGGGCGAGGACCCCTCGACCGACGTTGCGGTCATAAAGGTGGACGCGTCTGAAGACGTGCTCGAGCCGCTCACGCTTGGCGACTCCAGAAGCGTCGGCGTAGGGGAGCCCGTCATAGCCATCGGCAACCCGTTGAACGTCGGTATCAGCGTTACCACCGGCATAGTGAGCGGCACCGAGAGACCCATAGACGCGCCAAACGGATACACCATAGACGGCGCGCTACAGACGGATGCGGCGATAAACCCAGGCAACTCCGGGGGACCCTTGCTCGACTCGCGCGGGACCGTCATCGGGGTTAACGCCCAGATCGCCACGGAGTCGGGCGGATTCGAGGGTGTGGGCTTCGCCGTCCCGATAGACACAGTCAAGGGCGTGGTCGAGCAGCTCATAAGCAGCGGCGAGGCGGTGCACGGCTACATCGGGGTGCGCATGTTCGCGGCCGGGATTGACGAACTCGCCGCCTACACCGGTCTCTCGAACGAGGAGCTCGCAGAACAGCACGGCTTACCCTCAAACGGGGCGATAGTGAGCGAGGTGACCACCGGCGGCCCCGCGGCGAAGGCCGGCGTCGCGGGCGGCGAGGTAGAGGAGATAGAGGGCGTCTCGGTCCCGATCGGGGACGTCATAACCGAGGTGAACGGGGAGCCTGTCTCCTCCCCGGACGACGTGATCGAGGTCGTCAACTCCTCGGAGCCCGGCGACGAGCTAGCGCTCACCGTAGTGAGACCGGGCGAAGAGGCGCGCCGCGTCGCGGTTACGGTCGGCATCCGTCCCGAGGACACGTGAGCGGGGTGGCGCGTGGCAGGGTGCTGTGGTTCTCGGAGGAGAAGGGCTACGGTTTTATCGAGGACGGGCGGGCTTGTGCTCGTCCACTACACCGAGATGGTAGGGGAGGGCTTCCGGACGCTCGAGGAGGGCGGCAAGGTGGAGTTCGTGTGCGCTGAGGACGAAAGCCGGCGGAGAAGGGCTGCCAGGGTCGAGGCCGTCGGCTAGCCGTGGTGGAGGGGCTCAAACGCGACGCCGCCTTCGCGGCCGTGGACCGCTACGTCGAGAGCGGCATGACCGTCGGTCTCGGGACCGGGACGACGGCTGCCTTCGTAGTCGCTAGGATGGGGGCATTGATCTCCGGCGGCGCGCTGCGCGACGTGCGCGGGATACCCACCTCGGAGCGGACGGCTGCGCTGGCCCGCGAGGTGGGCATCCCCCTCGCAACGCTCTCGGAGACCAGGCCCACCCTCACCCTTGACGGGGCGGACGAGATCGGACCAGACCTCGCGGTCATCAAGGGGCGGGGCGGGGCGCTCCTCAGGGAGAAGATAGTAGCCGCCGCCTCGGAGAAGGGCCTGATCATCGTCGCAGACGGCTCGAAGCCGGTCGCCATGTTGGGCCGGGGCCCGCTCCCCGTGGAGGTCGAGCCATACGGTTGGAGCAGTACCCTGGACGCCCTCGGCGCCTTAGGCTGCGAGCCAGAGCTCCGGCTGGACCGCGCAGACCCGCAACTCCCTTTCGTCACGGACGGTGGGCACTACACGGCGGACTGCTTCTTCCCCGGAGAGATCCCCGATCCTGCCGCCCTGGAGATCGAGATCAAGCGCATCCCCGGCGCTCTAGAGTGCGGCCTGTTCGTGGATATCGTCTGCGCGGCGGTCGTAGCCAGCGAAGACGGCGTGGAGGTAACCGAGGCTCCGCCTCGATGAGCGCTCCGCCATCAGCCAAGAGGTCCGACTAGCGGTCCCGACACCTGTTAAACGTCTCGTCATAGGCGCCTCACCAAGCGGTGCCCTATTCAGCTACTCGCTGCGCCGAAACCGGCTCTTGCGCCGGTGTGGCGGGAGCGCTCCTTCTCGACGACCAGCTTGTAGATCTCGTCGAGATCAACGTAGACGGTAACTCTGCCGTCCTGCATCTTTACCCGCAGGTGGTCGTCGCCAACCTCGAGATCTCCAACGTCATCCTGCTCGACGGTGAAGGTGTCGCGGCGGTCCCAGATCACGAGGTTCGCCTCCTCGCTCCTGGCCTCGTCCACTACCTTCTGGATCAGTGCTCTGTCCACGTTTGGAACTTCCCTTCTAGAACGCCACTGTAGAACGTCCGGGCTATTCTACTTCACCTGCCGTGCGGCGACGCCTCGGACACCCGCACCGAAGACGGGTACAATACCCGGCGATCCGAGCTTGAAAAACGTCACGCGCAAGATCAGGGACCTCGACCGGGCGCTTTTCAGGGCCATCTTCGGCCTGAAATGGCCGCCGCTGACGACCGTGCTGCGCGCCTTTACCGTGGTGGGCACCGCAGGGGCGCTATGGGGATTCGTCGCGGCCGGAGCTTTCCTCGCAACGGGGCTCCAACCCTCGCACCTGCTGGTGCCCTGGGTCGCGGTCGCTGCCTCCTGGACGCTCGCCGAGGGCGCAAAGTACCTCTTCAACCGTGGTCGGCCCTTTATCCACGACACGGAGATAGCCCCGCTGATCAAGACGCCATCGTCGAGTTCCTTCCCCTCGGGCCACTCGGCGACCGCCGCGGCGGGCGCCCTCGCCCTCTCGGCGGTCTACCCGGCGTACGCTCCTGCTCTCCTCCTGGCCGGCTTTCTCGTCGCCCTCTCGCGCGTGTACCTCGGCGTCCACTACCCCTTCGACGTGCTGGCCGGGGCGCTTATAGGAACGGTGACGGCCGGCTTCGTTGTAGCGGTGGGTGGGGTCCTGGCGTGAAACGGCTTACTCGCATTTCGCCGGAGGCGCGGTAGAAAGCGTCTATGAGCATCCCTCGCTACTACACCGTTGGGGCCGTCGCCAGGGATTTGCGAGCGCTCAAGAAGCTCGACGAGCGTCTCGAGGCAGCGGGCGTTCCACCAGGCTCCCTGCTCGTGCTGGCGCGGCGCCGCGATGTGCGCCTCGTGAGCGTGACGCTCGCTGACGCCCGCGTGCGCAGCATGGGGGGTGGCCTCTCGAGGCTCCAGTGGTTCGAGTTCGCGAGCGCCTTCCTCGGTGTGACCGCCGTCAGCGTCCTCATGGGCGCCGTTCACCTGGCGACGGGCCTGACCGTGCAGGCGGTGATGACCCTCGCCGCCATCATTGGTCTCGTCCTCTACCACCGACGGCCCCGGGTCGAGAAGGAGCTCGCCGGCCTTGGCCTCCCCGAAAGGTCGGCCGGAGAGTGGGCTGAGGCCTTCCCGGACGGGTTCGCCCTGGCGCTCGCCACCGTGAGGGCCGACCTCTTCGACGTGACGCAAGAAGCATTCCTCGACGTGGACCTCCAAGCGCCGCTCGCCGTCGACCGCCGGCCGGTACTCTAGGGCGCGCTCCGGCGCCGGAGCGCGCTAACGAGCCAAGCCCGCAGAGGGCAAGCGTGCTGACTCGCTTACAGGCTGCTAAGCTACCTCGCGTGATCGTACGCGAAAGGTCTGATTCTTACCTGCTTATAAAGCAGCACGACCACTCCCTCGCGGCGGGGGAGTTCGCCAGGCGCTGGGCGAAGAGGCCGCTGCCGCTCGAGTCGACCCTGTATGCCATAGCGAATCACGACGTGGCCTGGCAGGGGCCGGACGCGGAGGTGCGGTGGAACGAGGAGACGGGACAGCCGTACTCCTTCGTGGATTACCCGTCTTTAGAGAAGGTAGCGGCGTACGTCGAGGGACTGGACTGGCTGGAGGAGAGGGATCCATACGCGGCGTGCCTTTGCAGCATGCACTACGAGACGCTCCTGCGCCGTTTCGGAGGCAGCGAGGGTGAGGAGCGGTTCGCCGACAGCGAGCTCCAGCGCCAGGAGAGGCTGCGGGCCCGGATGAGCGGGGAGGAGCTCGAGAACCTGGATCGCAACCTCGGCCTCCTCAGGCTGTGCGACGGCCTCTCGCTCTTCGTCTGCCTCAACGAGCCAGGCGGCGAGGAGGACCCTCCACCTTACCCGGAAGGCTTCGAGTTCGAGGGGGAGCGGTATCGCCCGGTCTGGGAGGACCGGAGTACCTTGCGCCTCGAGCCCAACCCTTTCTACGAGTCCTTCGGCCTCGCCATCCCGTACCAGACGGTGGGCAAGGACAGGCGGCCCATCGAGAGCGGTCGCCTGGAGCTGTGGGTGATAACCTCTTAAGCGCGCCCTCAAGGGCGCCGCTCTACAACTCCACCCTGGAAAGGACCAGATGAGGGACGCATCGTACGAATTCTTGAAGAGGTTGCTCTCCACGCCGGGGCCGAGCGGCAACGAGGGTGCGGCGGCCAAGGTGTGGCGGGAGCAGGCCGCGGACTTCGCCAAGGTCAGGGGCGACAGGATGGGCAACTCCTTCGCCACGCTAGGCGAAGGCGGGTCGCCCAAGATTATGCTCGCCGGGCACATTGACGAGATCGGGGTCATGGTCACCCACGTAGACGAGAAGGGCCTGCTGCGGTTTACCAGCGTGGGCGGTTGGGACCCGCAGGTGCTCGTCGGCCAGCGGGTGCGAATCCAGACGGCGAACGGCGAAGTAGTGGGCGTGATCGGCAAGAAGGCCATCCACGTTATGGAGCCAGAGGAGCGGAAGAAGGTCTCCGAGCTAAAGAGCCTGTGGGTAGATATCGGGGCGAAGGATGCCGAGGAGGCGAAGGAGATGGTCAGGGTCGGCGACGCGGGGGTCCTGGACCAGGATCTCCTCGAGCTACCCAACGGACGTATCGCCTCGCGCTCGCTGGACAACCGGATGGGGGCCTTCGTCGTCCTCGAAGCCCTGCGGCTGCTCTCCGAGGAGGAGGACGTTAGGGCCGAGGTCGTTGCGGTAGCGAGCGTGCAGGAGGAGATCGGGCTGTACGGGGCGCGCGGAGCCGCCTTCGGCCTCGACCCGGACGCCGCCATAGCCGTCGACGTCACCCACGCGACCGATACCCCCGGCGTCTCCAAAAACGAGAACGGCGACCACCCTCTGGGTAGCGGGCCCGTGATCGAGCGTGCCCCTAACCTGAGCCCCGTAGTCTCGGGCGGCCTGATCTCCGCCGCCGAGGAGGCGGGCATCGACTACACGCTGGAGGCCGGCTCGGGACGTGCCAACACGGACGCCGCCGCAATCCAGTTCACGCGGGCGGGCATAGCGACAGGGCTCGTCTCTGCGCCCAACCGCTACATGCACTCCCCCAACGAGATGGTCGACCTCGGTGACCTCGAGAGCTGCGCGCGCCTTATCTCCGCCTACATAAGAGGGCTCGACGAGAACACGGACTTCGTCCGCTAACGAGTCCCGGGGTGGAGCGCGAAGCGGGCGACAAGAGACGTGCCTCTCCGCTCGTCGAGGGCTCACTCCTGCTCACGGTCTTCTTTTTCGGGACCAACTTCACAGCGGTAAAGCTGGTCGTGGAGAGCGTGCCGCCGATACTCTTTGCGGCGACGCGGTTCACGTTGGCAGGGCTACTGTTGTTGCCCCTCGCGCTCTTCTTCGGATCGGAGGGGCGACTCTCGCGGCAGGACCTCTTGCCCATGCTCGGCCTCGGCTTCGTCGGCGTCACCCTCACCCAGTCTGTCTTCACCGTCGGGGTCGGCCTGACGACGGCGGCGAATACGGCGCTCGTCTACTCGACCGCCCCGGTGTGGGGGATGCTCCTCGCCTTTGCGCTGGGATGGGAGCGGCCCAGGGCCTCCGGTGTCCTCGGGATCGGGCTCTGCCTCCTCGGGGTCGGGGCTATCGTCTACGGGAGCCTCGACTTCGCCGGGACCAGCCTCATGGGTGACGCCCTGATCCTGGCCGCAGCCGTCTTCTGGGGCTCTTACACCGTCCTGACCCTCTCGTTCCTCCGGCGCTACTCTGCCGTCGCCGTCGCCGCCTACGCAATGACGCTCGGTGGACTCGCCGCCTTCCCCCTGGCCGCCCTCGACCCCTCGCCCCTGAACCTCGCCGCGCTCGACGGCCTAACCTGGAGCGCGGCGGCCTACTCGGCGCTCTGCTCCTCCGCCTTCGGCTTCGCCGCCTGGGGGTGGGGCGTCTCCCACATCGGGGCGAATCGCGTTCTCGTCTACCAGTACCTCATCACCCTCACCGGCGTGAGCACGGGCATCCTCCTGCTCGGCGAAGACTTCGGTCCCGGTCAGCTCGTCGGCGCCGCCGTTATCCTCGCCGGCGTCTACCTCGCACGCAGCAGGTAGCGATCTCCGCGTCTGGCTCGTCAATACGCCGCCCGCGCGGGAGGCACCGGACGGAGTCCCTCGCGGGTCTATCCG
>DASTQK010000194.1:0-4166 GCA_035761765.1 Rubrobacteraceae bacterium | reverse complement strand
ACGGCCTCCTCATATAGCCGCTCGGCCTCCTCCTCTTCCTCTAGCCTCTCTCGCCGAGCTCTCGCCTCGTATTCGCCCCGAGAGCCGTCAGCGTGGGGCAGGTAGGGCGAGAGGAGGTCTATGGGCACCGGCAGGATGATCGTGGAGTTCTGGTTGACCGCTATCTCCCCCATCGTCTGAAAGAGCCTCAACTGCAAAGCCTGCGGACTCTCGAGACGGTCTGCAGCCTGCCTCAGGCGCTGGGAGGCCTGGTACTCCCCCTCTGCGGCAATGATCTTCGCTCTACGTTCGCGCTCGCTCTCTGCCTGGCGCGCCATCGCCCGCTGCATCTGTGAAGGAATCTCCACGTCCTTGACCTCAACCACGCTGACCTTCACCCCCCAGGGGTCTGTCTGCTCGTCGATTATCGACTGCAGCTCGTTGTTTATCTGCTCCCGATTGATGAGCAGGTCGTCGAGGTCCTTCTGTCCGAGCACGCTGCGCAGGGTGGTCTGGCTTATCTGGCTCGTGGCCAGCACGTGGTTCTCCACCTCAAGGACGCTCCTGTTGGGGTCCACCACCCTGAAGTAGACTACCGCGTTCACCCGAGCGGGCACGTTGTCGCGGGTTATTATGTCCTGGGGAGGGACGTCCATCGTGACGATCCTGAGGTCCACCTTGACCATCTTGTCCACAAACGGCAAGAGGATGAAGAGCCCTGGGCCCTTGGGACCTCCCCTGACCCTCCCGAGCCGGAAGATGACGCCCCGCTCGTACTCCTTGACTACCTTGATGGCGCTGATGAGGATGCCGGCGACGAAGATGGCAATTATCACCACCACGATGGCTGATAAACCTATCCCCACCGCCTGCATCAAGCCCAAAGGCGTATACATCAGAGATCCTCCTTTATCCTGACCGCTCCAGATCCGGGCCCCGACCGGGCGATTCGATGGGCGCTATCTGCACTACCCCTCCGTCAGCGAAACCTACCACCATCACCTTGCGCCCCACCTCTACGACCGCCTCGCGCTCCCCCGGAGGACCGGTTTGCTCGGGAGCAAACGCCAGCACGGCCTTCCACCGCTCGCCGTGCACAAACACCCACCCCTCAGAGTTCACCCCCACGGCGCTTCTCACGGTGCCCACCTCGCCGATCATCCCCTCTTTGCCAGTGAGCGCTGGCCTCCCTCTCAGACCCCGCAAAGAGCCCAGGATGCCCACGAGCAAGCCCCCCATGAGCACAGAGACAGCCACTACCGCGCCGAGCATGACCCCAGAGTAGGGAACGCCCGCCCCCAACAACACCAGCCCTCCAGCCACGAGCGCCACGATGGCCCCCGCAGTAGGCAGGCCGTGGTTGGTCACGCTCAGGTCCACAAGAAACAGCGCGAGCCCGAGGAGTACCAGAACCACCCCGATCGCTGGCGATATGGCCATCATGGGCAAAGTGTCGCTCGTCCGGCCGGTCGATATGCTGGTAACGCTAGCAATGTCGCACCGAGGTGATTGTATCGCACATCACCACGACGGCTTGCACTTGGTGCACCATATTGCGTTCGCGGTGGTGTTTCCCAGGGAGGCCGCCCGGTGCTCTTCGTGTTCCTCTCCGCAGGCTCGGGTTAAACCGCGACCGAGGACGGCGGTATGTTGCGGTTGAAGCGGAAGAGGTTCTCCGGATCGCGGCGACCTTTCAGTTCCACTAGGCGATCCCAGTCCCCTTGTGAGTAGGCGGCCTTCACGCGCTCGGGAGTCGCTCCGTCGAGGTCCAGGAAGTTCACGTACTGGGCGCCGCTCGCGTAGGGCTCGACGGCCTCTGCGGCGTAGGAGAGGTACGCTTGCACAGCCTGGGCCATCTCCGGGCTGAAGGTGGCTCCGATCCCGTTCAGGATGAACCGCGCGTCGCTACGGCCCATGGGGTTGAGGTCTGCGGGCGGACGCGAGAGGGCGCCGCCGAGCTGGCGCGCCTCTAGCATGATCAGGGGCGAGTTGGATTCCGCGCCCGCGAGCTTCACGAGCGTCTCTTGGGTCTCGGGCGAGAGGTCACGCAGCATCTCGGAGTGACCATATGCCCCGAGCGGATCCACGGGGTCCATGCTTATCATGTCCATCATCTCGTATGGCATGACCCCGAAGGTGTCCATGATGGGCTGGCCAATCTTGGTCTCGCCGAGCTCTCGCCAGGGCGCCAGCAACTCCTCACCCATCTCTTCGAGGCGATCGCCCGTGTAGCAGAACCTCACCGTTATCACGGATCTGCCCCTAAGCGGCTCCGGGATGTCTGGCATGGGCGGCACGTTCAGAAGCGCCACCGCCGAGGTCACATCCTCCGGAAGATCCTCAGACCAGCGAGCGTAGAGCTCCAGGACCTCCTCGGCCTTCTCCACTGCGTAGAAGAGGTTGCCTCCGTAGACGCGGGTAATGGGGTAGAGGGCGAACTCCAGCGAGGTCACGATCCCGAAGTTCCCCCCTCCGCCCTTCAGACCCCAAAACAGGTCGGCGTTCTCGTGGGCGCTGGCCTTGACGAGCTCCCCTTCTGCGGTGACCACGTCGGCCTCCTTGACGGAGTCGGCGGCGAAGCCGTACTTGCGTCCGAGCCAGCCGAAGCCCCCGCCCATCGTGTAGCCAACGATCCCGACCCCGGAGGTCGAGCCCTGCAACCCCGCAAGCCCGTGCGCCGCCGCCTCGGGTACCAGGTCGGCCCACCTGGCACCGGCCTCCACCCGGGCAGTTCGGGTTTCGGGGTCCACTCGCACGCCCCTCATTCGGGAGGTGTTGACGAGGACGCCGCCGTCAGCAGGAGCCGCAACGCCGTGTCCGGTGGCCATCACGCCGACGCCAAGACCCTTCTCACGCGCCAGGAGCACCGCGGCGACGACGTCTGCAGCTCCCTCGGCCACGATCACGAGTGCCGGGTGCTGGTGGGCGTTGAGGTTCCACGCCGTCCGCCCCTCCTCGTAGCCCTCATCGCCGGGGACGTAGGCGTCGCCCCGCAAGCCTGCTCGGAATCCTTCGAGCGTCGAACGGTTGATGTTCGCCTCCACGAGAACCTCCTTCTGTTTGGCGCC
Source organism: Rubrobacteraceae bacterium (assembly GCA_035761765.1). Taxonomy (GTDB): domain Bacteria; phylum Actinomycetota; class Rubrobacteria; order Rubrobacterales; family Rubrobacteraceae; genus JALYGY01. Next base: position 1,119 of record DASTQK010000194.1, on the reverse strand, counting down.
GGAAAGCGAACAGCTTACGTTTCCGAGTGGGCGTCGCGCATCCCCCAAATGAACTATTTTTCTCGGCCACCCTCTGTGCCTCGAGCCTGCTTGAACGCCGACGTAGGCGCTTTACGGAAGGCTAGAGAGTACGCCAACCCTGGGTTTTCTTTCGCCGTTTAGGCGGAGATGAGAAAAGGGAACGGCCGCCGAATCCGACTGGAAGAGCGGCAGGGCCAGGTATTGTGGCTCTGCCGCCAGCAGGTCCAAGCGATGGCGTTCTCGAAACTTTGTGCGTCATCCTGATAGCTCTACTGGTTACAATCAAGGTCCGAGGAGGGGAGGCTGAGGTGGAAGCTAGAGGTCCCGAGCAAGCGGAGTTTGACCGGCGTATGTTCGAGAAGGAGTTGCGGAGGCTACGCGAGGTCATAGAGCGTGGTGGCAAGAAGCCACCTCAGGACCTGTCGTACACCATCTTCGTGTTGGCGGTGTTGTGGTTGGTAGTCGGAGTCCCGCTCTTCACGGGCGCCGTGCTCGCCTTCGCTATCAATTACTGAGGGCGACCGCCACGAGGACCTCGCACCGCGAGCTGGCTCGGATTCGTTCCGCCACGCCTTCGTTCCGCCACGCCTTACCCTGGGCGGGCCACCTGTCCTAGGAGTCGTCCGGCAGTGGCCAGGTGCCCGTGGGCTCCCTTATGTCGAGGCCCGGGTCCGCCAGTGTGCTCACCACGCCTATCTCGCCGCCGTTCAGTTCTTCGCTCACCGACCGGTCGATGCGCAGTACCTCTTCACCAGGCCATGATGAGGCTCTAGTGGACCTTCCTCTTGCGAACCTGGTTTGATGACGATTGCACAGGGTATACGAAGAACTGTTAAGGAGTGGTCCGTTCGCTCACTCGGCGGATCACTGGTCGGTCCGAGAAAGGAGGTGGGCAACCAGAAAGAACAACCGGCATCTGATTTATCACACCTAGGCAATTAACGAGGAGGTAAGGATTTTGAGGAAAGTAATGTTATTGGCAGCGGTTATGGCCATGGTCCTGGCCGCCGCCGCCCCGGCCTTCGCCCAGGCGAGCGCCGTCGGTGGCAGCGTCCAGTACGTCGACTGTGACCAGATCCAGGCCGCCGTGACCGCTCA
>DASTQK010000193.1:0-3771 GCA_035761765.1 Rubrobacteraceae bacterium | reverse complement strand
CTCACCTCCATGAAGTCGATCTCGCAGGGCAGCTCCAGGTGGCGCATGAGGTCGCTCAGGAAGACCACCGCGCCTCGCAGGATGGCGACCAGGAGAATCTTCTCTCCCCGGTAGTCTTCCGTGATATGCTCCGCCAGCTCGCGCACCTTCGCCTGGATATCGTCCGAGACCACAAGCACCGGCCCCATCCCGGCCATCATCTAGGAGACCACCTCTCTATCTCGGTTACCGTATCAGCTTGGACCAAACCAGCCGCCGCATCCCCCATCTCAGCTCCCGCGGTAGGTGCTGTAGGACCAGGGGGAGACCAGGAGCGGCACGTGGTAGTGAGACGAGGAGTCGGCGATGCCGAAGCGGACCGGCACGACCCCCAGGAAGGGGGGCTCGGGGACCTGCTCTCCTGCGAAATACTCCCCGACGTCGAACAAGATCTCGTACACGCCGACCTCCAGCTCGGCGAGCAGCGGCACGTCTGTACGGCCGTCAGCGTTTGTCCATACTTCCCCGAGCAGACTGCGCTTCTCGCCTGTGGGGTCGAGGCGGAAGAGTTGTAGCCGGAGTCCGGCAGCGGGACGGCCGCTCGTGGTGTCCAGAACGTGCGTCGTAAGCGGCACGGGTGTCAGCGCTCCCGCTCGACGGTGCCTTCGATCAGGCCGTAAGGCTCGTCTGTGGCCCAGAAGATCTCGTTCTCGTTCTCCGTCCCGAAGGGGGAGAGATCGTAGGATATGTGATGCTTGTTGGGGAAGGAGAGCCGGATCTTCTCTACCTCCGGATGCTCCTCGAGCACGGCCTTGCCTATGCGGTAGAGCGTGTTCTGCACCGAGGGGCTGTAATGGTCGGTGAAGGTCGCGAGGATCCGGCCCCGTATCCCCTCCCAGAGACCATCGAAGTCCAGGCCCTCGGCTTGGCTATAGACCCATTCTGCGGTTACGACGGTAGCCAAGATGCGGTCGTGCGTGCCGGCCAAGGTGGTGAACCTGTCCCTGTAAAACCCTTCCCACCCCGACGCGGTGGTCTTCATCACGAGAAGGTTGTCGAGGCCGGCCTCCACGCGTCGTTCGCCGCGCTCATCGCCCGTGACGGTTGCCTTCCGTTCGCCGGAGCCGCGGACGAAGGAGTGCTCGTGGCCCCTGCCGTTCACCTCGATCCGGTCCCACGGAAACTGTGTCATAACCACCCGCGCCCGCTCGACCGTGGGGCCGGCCTCGAGAAAGTGGTCCACGAGCGCGAGCCCGAACTCCTCGACGCTCCCCGTGAGGCGGTCCTTCGCCAGCGCGTAGACCGTGTTGCGCATGGTGTCGGTGGCCAGTAGCTGCGAGTTGTCGCCCTCCAGGTGGGCCGCCTCGAAGTCGCCCTCCAGCGCGACGGCGACGTCGAGGTCCCACAGCTCGTGGCGCTCGGTGCCACGCTCAACCTTGACGATCCGGACCCCTGATTTCCCGTAGCTGTTGGGGCCCAGCACGATTCTACCCGCTCTCGTCTCGCCGCCGGTCGCTTCGGTCATCCTCTAGCCTCCCGTCACTCGCCCTGGCGGGCGTTGTAGATATCGCCCCCATCCTCGGCGTACTCCCCGAGCACGGCGGCGGCCTCGTCCCGGCACACGTCGCGTACGACGGAGATGCCGCGCCGTTCGAGCGAGAAGATCCAGTCCTCCAGCTTCGACCCCTCGTCGAAACCTATCTCGCGCGCATCCTCGTCGCGGGCCCCGCACGCGAGGCGCCGGACGCCCGACCAGGGGACCGCTCCCAAGCACTGCGCGCACGGCTCGGTGCTGGCTACCAGCTCGTAAGGTGGACGTCCGTGGCCACCCAGGTCGAAGTGCCCGACAACCTGCTGCGCGATCATGATCGCCACTATCTCGGCGTGGGCGACCGAGAGGTTGGTCGCGGTGACCAGGTTCACGCCGGGGGCCACGAGGCGGCTCGTGCTCAGGTCGAAGACACCGGCCCCGAATGGTCCCCCGGTCCCGCGCTCCACGTTGCGGCGAGAGAGCTCGATAGCGAGCCGCATCCGGTCCTCTTCCGTCGGGTACTCGCGGTCGGGATCGCAGACAAGCTCCTCCACCCATTCAGGGAGAGCCAGGATCACCTCCGGGTAGCTCACTTCCCCTCCTCCTCCTGTTCGACCAGGTCCTCAAGCCTCAGGCGGGCGATCCTGGAGATCTCGCCGAGCGCGGTCTCTATCTCCTCGGAACGCGAGTGCCCCAGCCGGGCCGCGGCGCTGGCCAGAATGGTTTCCTTGCCGTGCTCCCTGACGCAGACGATGAAAGGGAAGCCGAACTTGTCCCGGTAAGCCTTGTTCAGCCGGTGGAAGTCCTCGTACTCCTCTGGCGTCAGCCTGTCCAGGCCCGCGAAGTGCTGCTCGCGCTCGGACTCGGCCGTCAGCTCGCCCGCGACCGCCACCTTCCCCGCCAGGTCCGGGTGAGCCCGGATGAGGTCCAGCTGTCTCGCTCTTGGCGCTTCGTACATGGCCCCCACGAAGGCTTCGTAGAGTCCTGCGAAGTCCCCGAAGGGACGCTCGCGCCAGGCTGCTTTGGCTACCCACGGCGAGTGCTCGAACAACGAGCCGAACTTCGAGACGAACGCGTCCCGGTCGAGCCCGTTCACCTCATCGACCGTGAGCCGGCGCATCTACACCTCCTCCACCGCCGTTGGCAGGCGGCCGTCTCGGACACCTCCCCTAGCCCCCGAACCTCTCCGCCTCGACTCGAACCTCGACCGCGTGCGCCCCCGCTTCGAGCGCCGCCTCTAAAACCTTTACCGTCGCATCCAGGACCTCCCCGCGTCCGCCGGCGAGCGCCGTGACCTCCGGTCCCCCCTCGCGCGCCAACCCCGAGTCGCTCGCCGCCCTTTTCGCAGCCTCGACCTGCTCCCGCGGCGGGCTCTGTGCCTCCGGCGAAGGTACGACGGTGAGCTCGGCCGTGAGCTCCGCCCTATCGTATGCGGGCACTAGTGCTCCTCCCTCTCGTCCAGCCGCCCGATACCCGAGTACCCGCGGCTCCCCGGTTGCGGCGGCTCGCTCGGCGGCTTCCCGGCTATACCCACAATCTGCTCCGGCTTCACCGGGACGCGGGGCAGCTCCCGCCCCGTGGCGTCGCGCAGAGCAGCGACGATGGCGGGGGTCGAGGCTATCGTCGGGGGTTCGCCAGCGCCCTTCAGACCGTAGGGGGCTTCGGGGTCGGCGAGCTCCAGGATCTCCGCCCTAACGGAGGGCATGTCCAGGATCGTGGGGATCAAGTAGTCGGTGAAGGAAGCGTTCTGGATCTTGCCCTCCTTTATCTGGAGCTCCTCGAGCAAAGCGAGCCCGAGCCCCTGCGCTATCCCGCCCTCGATCTGGCCCTCCAGCGCTTGCGGGTTGATGGCCTTGCCCACGTCCTGGGCCGTCGCCACTTCGACGACCCGCACGAGTCCGAGCTCGGTGTCCACCTCGACGACCGCCCGGTGCGCCGCGAAGGCGAACTGCAGATGAGCGTTGCCCTGTCCCCTCTCGTCGAGCGGGCCGGTCTCCCTGTGGTGGAACTCGACGGTCTCCTCGATCTCTTCCCCGCCGAGAAGCTCCGCGAGCGAGATGATCCTCTCGCCGCCCGAGACTATATCGCCGTCCTCGATCGCGAGGTCCTCGTGTGCGTACTCTCCTGGCATTTTCTGGACGAGGCGCTCGCGCACCTGCTCGCAGGCCTGTTTGACGGCGGCGCCGGTCACGTAGGTCTGGCGCGAGGCGGAGGTAGAGCCGGTGGAGCCGACCCTCGTGTCCGCCTGCAGGACGGCGACC
>DASTQK010000192.1:0-10150 GCA_035761765.1 Rubrobacteraceae bacterium | reverse complement strand
GCGCGGCTGGAGAGTTTCGACGGCACGGTCCTGGAGCTCTCCTTCCCAGAGGAGCTCGCCATCTACGTGAAGCTGGCCGGCGAGCCTAAGCGCCTGCACCCTCTGATGGAAGTACTCAAAGAGCACCTGGGAGCTAGCCCTCGCCTGGAGTTTCGGGTTGGCGATGGGGTGCCGGTCGAGGTTGCACAGGAGCCACCGACCCCCGCGGATAGCCGGGCTCCCGCACCGAAAGTCGAGGATGTCGGCGACGAAAGACCGGATATCTCCGGCATCGTGGGCGGTCCCGGAGCGCGGGGATCTTCGTCGGAGGGGGCCGGGAGCAGCGACGTGATCCGTGACCAGCGCGAGGTCTTCGAGATGGCGCGGGAGCGGGGTTTGCTCGACCAGCACGGGGGGAGCTAGAAGGCAGAAGTGCCTCTTGACGTACCTTGGCGACGGGAATCAGCTCCGCGCGGTGTACAATACCCTCGGGGCTACCGTCTGGGCCGCGAGGACCGAGGAGGACCCGATAAAGATAGTGTTCGGCGCTCTGGGAGGCGAAGAGGTTTGTCGCAGCGACGCAACGTCAACAAGATGATGCAGCAGGTCCAGCAGATGCAGCAGCAGATGCAGCAGGCGCAGGAGGAGCTTGCCCGCGAGACCGTTACCGCGAGCGCGGGCGGCGGGGCCGTTAAAGCCACGATGACCGGCGGGCTCGAGCTTGTCTCCATCGAGATAGACCCGGACGTCGTCGACCCCGAGGACGTCGAGATGCTGCAGGACATGGTCCAGGCCGCTGTCAACGAGGCGCTCGCGAGCGCTCAGGAGCTCGCCTCCAGGAAGCTCGGCGGGATCACGGGAGGACTCGGAGATCTCGGCCTGAACCTGCCCGGAATGTAGGGGCTCTTTGGCGACCTACGCGAGGCCGGTAGAGCGCCTCATAACCGAGCTGTCCAAGCTCCCCTCCATCGGGCCCAGAAGCGCCCAGCGCATCGCGTTTCACATAATCCGGGGCAAAAAGGAGGATGCTCTGGGGCTCGCCGAGGCCTTGCGGGAGGTAAAGGAGCGGATCAAGCCGTGCAGGCGCTGCTTCAACCTCACCGAGGCCGAGGAGTGCGATATCTGCCGCGATGCCCGGCGCGACCGGAGCGCGATCTGCGTCGTCGAGGACCCCTACGATATCGGCCCGATAGAGCGCACGAACGAGTACAGGGGCCTCTACCACGTCCTCGGCGGAGCCCTCTCGCCCCTCGACGGCATAGAGCCCGAAGACCTTCGAATAGCCGAGCTCCTGGCGCGCATCGAGAGGGAGGGGATCGGGGAGCTGGTGATCGCCACCAATCCGAACACGACCGGCGAGGCTACGGCGATGTTCATCGCCCAGGAGGTGAAGAATCTGCCCGTGCGGGTGACGGCTCTCGCCTCCGGGCTTCCGGTTGGTGGGGATCTCGAGTACGCCGATGAGGTTACTCTGGGCCGGGCATTTGCCGGTCGCCGCGAGCTCTAGGGGTTCTTTGGTTCAGTATCCTGGCCCTCCGTCCGAGATAGAGATCTATGGCGCACCCTAGACGCAGCACCCGCGAAGTGGGATCTCTCGCCGGGATCGGCCGCTGGGCGGTCGAGTCTCTGGGCCAGACCGTTGCGAGTCTCCCGCCGCGTCCCGCGCAGCTAACGGAGCCGCCGGACCTCCACCCCGAACTGCTGGCCGCCCTTACAAGGGAGGGTGTCGAGCGGCTGTACTCCCACCAGCGCGAGGCCTACGAGCGGGTGCGCTCGGGCGAGAACGTCGTGGTGGCGACGGCGACGGCGAGCGGCAAGTCGCTATGCTACAAGATACCAGCCTTCGAGAACGCCCTGGAGAGCGCCGCGAGCCGCGCGCTCTTCCTCTATCCGACCAAGGCGCTAGCCCAGGACCAGATGGGCAAGATCAGGGCCTTCGGGGTGCGCGGCGTCCACCCTGCGACCTACGACGGCGACACGCCGCAGGCCACAAGGGCCGACGTGCGACGCCGGGCCAACGTGGTCCTCACCAACCCGGACATGCTCAACGTCGGCGTGCTCCCGAACCACGAGGCGTGGGCGGATTTCTTGCGCAACCTGCGAGTAGTGGCGGTGGACGAGGCCCACGTCCTGCGCGGCGTCTTCGGCTCGCACGTCGCCGCGGTCCTGAGGAGGCTGCGGCGGGTAGTCAACATGCACGGCGGAGACCCGAGGTTCGTCCTGACGAGCGCGACGATAGCCAACCCGCAGGAGCTTGCCGAGAGCCTGACGGGGTTGCCGTTCTCGCTCGTTGACGAGGACGGGGCGTCCTCCGGAGAGCGGCGGGTAATCTTCAGGAACCCGCCTCTACTGGACAAAGAGAGAGGCGAGCGCCGCAGCCTGCTCACCGAGGGAGCCCTCGTCTTCGCCAACCTCGTCTCAGGAGGCGTTCGCACCATCGCCTTCGCGAAGACGCGCAAGGGGGCGGAGCTCATCTACCGCTACGCAGCCAACCGGGTCGGCGTGGACCTCGCGCGCCGCATCTCGCCGTACAGGGCCGGGTACACGCCCAAAGAGAGACGCGAGATCGAGGGCCGTCTCTTCCGCGGGGACCTCCTCGGCGTGGTCTCGACGAGCGCGCTCGAGCTCGGGGTCGACGTCGGCGCGCTCGACGCCGTGGTGTGCTGCGGTTACCCGGGGAGCGTCGCATCGATGTGGCAGCAGTGGGGCAGGGCAGGGCGCGGCAACGACCCCTCGCTCGCCCTCTACATCCCCGGTCGCGACGCGCTGGATCAGTACCTCTTCGAGAACCCGCAGCGGGTTCTGGGCCGCCGTGTCGAGGCGGCACGCGTCACGCTCGAGAACCCGTACATCCTCGGCCCGCACCTGCTTGCCGCCGCTCACGAGGCACCGCTCGATGCCGGAGATGAGAACTACTTCGGGCCGGCATACAGGGACGTCCTGCAGGGGCTCTCGGGCGGCGGGGTTCTCGCGGCGAGCGGGGAGCGGCTCGTCTACGTCGGCGGTGACAGCCCTGCGCGCAAGATATCGCTGCGCTCCGCTTCCTCCGAGACAGTGCTCATAGCCGACGAGGAGGGGGAGCTGATCGGGACCGCCGAAGCCTCCCGCGCCCCGAGCGAGCTCCATCCGGGGGCAACCTATCTGCACCGCGGCAACGCCTACGAGGTCGAGGAACTGGACCTCGCAGCCCGCCGCGCCGTCGCTCGCCGGGTCCCCAACCGCTTCTACACGAGGCCCAGGGTCGAGACGGACGTGGAGATTTTGGAGAGCGCCGAGGAGCGGGAGCTCGCGAACGGAGCGACGCTCCACTGGGGCAGGGTCAGGACGACCGACTCCGTCACGTTCTACAAAAAAGTGCGCGTCGCCGACGACCGGGAGGTGGGAGTCTTCCCCCTGGATCTCCCGGACGTGACCCTGGACACCCAGGCGCTCTGGGTGACTTTGCCGCCGCTCCCGCGAGGGGCGCGCCCCAGCTTCGAGAGCTTCGGCGGGGCCCTGCACGCCGGCGAGCACGGCATGATCGGGCTGCTCCCCCTCTTCGCGATGTGCGACAGAGCGGACATCGGCGGCCTCTCGACCCCGATCCACCGCCAGACCACCCTGCCGACGATCTTCGTCTACGACGGCTACCCCGGCGGCGTTGGCATCTCGCGGCGGGGCTACGATGCCTTCGAGTCCCTGGCCCGCGACACTTTAGGCGTGATCACCCGCTGCCCATGCGAGAGGGGCTGCCCGGCGTGCATCCAGTCTCCCAAGTGCGGCAACTGGAACGAGCCTTTGAGCAAGGACGGAGCTATCTCCCTCCTGCGCTACCTGCTCGGCCAGGTGAGCGGCTACCCGACGCTTTGAACGGGGGACCGTACGTGTCGGTGGTCGGCTCGGGTACCGCCACCGGAGAGCTCTACGAGCAGGCCCGCGAGGTCGGACGCCTCGTCGCCGAAAGGGGCGCAACGATCGTATGCGGCGGGCGCTCCGGGGTGATGGAGGCCGCCGCGCGAGGCGCGACGGAGGCGAGAGGCGTAGCCATCGGCATCCTGCCGGACGAGGACCGGGAGAGAGCCAGCGAATATCTCTCTTACTCGGTAGCCACAGGGACGGGACACGCAAGGAATCTGGGCGTGGTGTGCTCGGGGGACGTGGTGATCTCGATCGGAGGCGAGTATGGCACGCTCTCGGAGATCGGCCTGGCTCTCAAGGTGGGGCGCCAGGTGGTCGCGCTTGAGAGCTGGGACCTCGGTGAGCACGTCGTTGTGGCTTCGTCGCCGCGGGCGGCGGTCGAGGCGGCGTTCAGTGCTCTAGGGATGTAATATCTTCCGGGCACAGATTCCGCATCGGGAGGTTGCATGACAAAGAACGCGCGCGTCGCGCTTGTGAGCGGGGGCAACAGAGGCATAGGGCTGGAGATCGTGCGCCAGCTCGCCGAGAGGGATATCACGACGATCCTGGGTTCCCGGGACGAGGAGAGTGGCAGGAAGGCCGCCCGAGAGATCCGGGGCAACGTCGTTGTCAACCAGCTCGACGTGTCCGACGAGGAGAGCGTGGGCCGGCTTTCCTCCTTCGTCGAGGGGGAGTTCGGGAGGCTCGACATCCTGGTGAACAACGCCGCGATCTCCAATGACGACGGACAGCGCGGCGTCGATGCGGATCTGGCCAGGGTTCGCGAGGCGCTCGAGACCAACCTCGTCGGCGCCTGGCGCCTGTGCAAGATCGCCATCCCCCTCATGCAGCGCCACGGGTACGGCAGGATCGTCAACATCTCCTCCGGCATGGCGGCGCTCGAGGACATGGGTGGCGGCTCCCCCGGCTACCGCGTCTCCAAGACCGGCCTCAACGCCCTCACGCGCATCCTGGCCTCCGAGCTCAGAGGGAGCGGCATCCTCGTCAACTCCGTCGAGCCCGGCTGGGTGCAGACAGACATGGGCGGCTCGCGCGCCCCTCGTCCGGTCGAGGAGGGCGCCGAAGGGGCCGTCTGGGCAGCGACGCTCCCGAACAACGGCCCCACCGGCGGCTTCTTCCGCGACCGGCGCCAGATCCCCTGGTAGACCTGACCTTCGAGATGAGCAGGGATGTGGCATCATGCCGGAAAACGGATCGGGGAGGAGTACGTTTATGAACCTGGGAACACGACCGACGGCCGAGGAGATCAAGGGCATGCTTGGCCTTGAGCCTCATCCTACCTGCGGCTTCGTCGCAGAGACCTACCGCAGCCCTCTGAAGATACCGGACAGTGCTCTACCGAAACCTTACGAGGGCGATCGCCCCTATGGCTCGGCTCTCTACTTCCTCGTCACTCCGGACGCCCAGATCGTCATGCACCGGATACGCTCGGACCAGCTCTACCATCACTACCTCGGCGACCCGCTGGAGGTCCTCCTGCTCTACCCTGACGGCACCGGCGAGGTCGTCACCGTGGGCTCCGACCTCGGGGCCGGCCAGCGCCCGCAGCTCTTCCTGCCGGGCGGCACCTTCCACACCTCGCGCCTGGCTCCCGAGGCGAGCTATGCTCTGCTCGCGAGCACGGAGTGGCCTGGCGTCGAGCCCCCCGACGTCGAGCACGGGGATATCGAGGCCCTCATCGAAGCCTATCCTGACCTTCGCGAGGAGATCCGCGCCTTCACGAAGCGAAGCTAGACGCTCTGACCGCTCACCAGCCGTTCTTCCAGGCAAAAACTAGCCGAACGGGCGATGGTCCCGTTCTCCCCTTGGGGATAGAGTACTCGCGAGAACAAATCCCCCTCAAGGAGAGATCATGGACAACGTGAAGAAGGGCTCAGACCTTCTTGTCGCCCTGTCGGACGGAATGGCCGACGCGGTGGAGAAGGCTGGCACCTCGGTGGTGCGGGTGAACGGCCGCAGGCGCCGCCCCGCGAGCGGCGTGGTCTACGCGCGGAACGCGGTGCTGACCGCGAGCCACGTGCTGGAGCGCGAGGAGGATCTCTCGGTCGTCGCGGGCGACGGGCGCACCCTCCCGGCACGTTTTGTCGGCAGGGATCCTTCGTCCGACCTGGCCGTCCTGGCGGTCGAGGGACTCGAGGTCGAGGCTGCGGCGCCTGCGGAGGGCGAGCCGAGGATCGGCCAGCTCGCGCTCGCGGTAGGCAGCCCCGGGCGCGGCGAGGGGCCGAGGGCGTCTCTGGGGGTTGTGAGCTCTGTGGGAGGTCCGATGCGGACCTGGCGGGGGCCGAGGCTCGAGCGCTACATCCAGACCGACGCTACGCCGTATCCGGGCTTCTCCGGCGGGCCGCTCATCGACGCGCGCGGGAACGTGCTGGGGATCATGACGATGGGCCTTGCGCGTGGGGCGGCGCTCGCGATCCCTGCCGGGCTCGCCTGGCGCGTCGCGAGGACGATCGAGGAGCGGGGCTCCGTGAAGCGCGGCTACCTCGGCATCCTGAGCCAGCCGGTCCAGCTCCCTGACGGGCAGCGGCTCGGATTCACCCAGGGAGGTGGGCTCCTGGTCGTCGGGGTTGAGGAAGGTAGCCCGGCGGCCCGCGGCGGCCTCATCATAGGCGACATCCTCGCCACCTTCGACGGCCAGCCGGTCGAGGACACCGAGGACCTGCTGGTCCTGCTCGCGGGCGGGCGGGTCGGCAAGGAGGTGCCGGTCAAGGTGGTGCGCGGCGGCGAGCTCCGGGAGCTCCAGGTCACCGTCGGCGAGCGCGGTTGAGGGGGATCGGGATGGCTTCGGACGCGGAGCGTGTCTCCTCGGCGCTCGCGGAGGTCGTCGGGCGCGCGCACGAGAGCGTCGCGCAGGTGCGCGTCCGGGGACGCGGCGTTGGAGCAGGCGTGATCTGGGACCAGAACGGCCTCGTACTCACGAATCACCACGTTGTAGCGGGCAGAACCCGCGGCGCGAGAGCAGCGGTGGTCCTGCGCGACGGCCGCGGGTTCGACGCCCGGGTTGTGAAGCGCGGCCAGGGTCTGGACCTCGCGTTGCTCCGTATCGAGGAAGCTCCCCACGACCTGCCGGCGGCCCCGGTCGGGGACTCGGGCTCTCTGCGCGTCGGACAGCTCGTCTACGCGATCGGACATCCGTGGGGCCGGCTTGGGGCGGTCACGGCCGGCGTCGTCAGCGGGCTCGGCGTGGTAGGCGGACCGGGGAGCAGGGCGCGTTACGTTCAGTCCGACGTCTCTCTGGCACCGGGAAACTCGGGCGGTCCGCTCCTCAACGCCCGCGGCGAGGTCGTAGGCATTAACGCTATGATCTTCGGCCGTCTCGCGCTCTCGATCCCGAGCAATACCGCGAGTGCCTGGCTCGCGGGGGAGCGGCGCCGTCGTCCCCGCCTCGGGGTCCGTTTGCTGCCGGTCGAACTCCCCGCCTCCCTGAGCAACTCCGAAGGGCCGGAGACCGGCCTGATGGTAACCGCCCTGGAAGCTGGCAGCACTGCCGAGAAGGCCGGTATGCTCGTCGGCGACGTCCTGCTCGGGACGGAAGGTAGGTACTACGGTCCCGAGTCTCTCCTCGAAGCCATCGCGCGGGCCGGGGATAGCGTTCGTCTGCGCCTTGTGCGCGGCGGTAAGAGCCTCGTCTTGGATGTTGCCTTGGGGACCTCGGGGCGCGCCGCGTGACGGCGACGCGAGCCTTCGTAGTGGCTCCGACGCCGGTGACCCGGGCGGGGCTGCGTTCGATGCTCGCGAACGCCGAGGGAGTGGAGGTGCGGGTGGTGGGGGAGGCTTCCTCGCCCACCGACCCTGCGGCGCTCTCCGAGGCCGACGTCGTCCTGCTGGCGGACGAGGACCTACTCGAAGAGGCCGCCATCGCCGTAGCCGAGGACGGTACCCAGGCGCTCGTCTTGATCTCCGAAGAGGAGCGCGCGGTCTTTACGCTGCGCGCCATGCAGCTCAGGGGCTGGGGCGTCGTCCCGCCCGACGCGCCGTCCGAGGAGCTCGCCGCCGCGGTCGCCGCCACGGGACAGGGCCTGATCGTACTCCCCAAACCCCTGAGCGAACGGCTGCTTCAGGAGCCCGCACCATCCGTCGAGGAGCTCTCCGAGGAGCTCACCGCGCGCGAGGGGGAGATCCTCGACTTGCTCGCCCGCGGTCTCAAGAATGCGGAGATCGCCGGCGAGCTCCATATCAGCGAGCACACCGTCAAGTTCCACATCTCATCCCTCTACTCCAAGCTCGGTGTGAACAACCGCGCCGAGGCTGTCAGCCGCGGCGCGCGGCACGGTCTGATCTCTCTCTAGCCGTCAGAGAACTCGCCTGGACCTCCTTGACCTCTGCTGAAACTGCGGCTTCGCTTGCGGACAAGTGGTGTGGATCTTCTTTCCGGTGTAGAGTGGGTGTGCTCCCTGGAGCGGTAGTGGATGGGTATCGGGGGCGGCCTCGCGTGAGCAGAAAGATCCTCCTGCAGTTGCTGGTCTTCGCGTTCGTCACGCTCGGATGCGGGGGAGGACCGGACGCCGAAGGCCCGCGGCCGGACGGACGTGCGGCCAACGAAGTGGCGGATATTACCGGGGCTCGTGCGTCAGCCACGGAGGTTATCGTCACCAGCGACGATGCCTCGCTGCCGGACGGATGCGATCCGCGACAGATCGCCGCTCTCGTCATCGAGTTCGTGGACGCCTTCAACCGCGGCGACGGGGAGCGATTGTCTCGTCTCTTCTTCATCTCGGAGGGCCCCAGCCCCCCGGACTTCTCCGAGGCGGGGTACTACCCGTGGTCGTGGTACTCGGTCAGCGAGGCCGGGGAGGGTGGGCGGATCGAGGGCGGCTTCGTCACCTACGACAAGGGCGAGCTGCTCCGCTACTTCGCCAGGAGGCACCGGCAGGGAGAACGCCTGAACCTGATCAAGATCAGCTCGACGTCGTCGGGCATTCTGGAGGAAGAGGACAACGTGGGCCTGGCCTACGTCCTCACACGCCACGCCGGAGACCTCGCACCGGGGCTCGGCGGTCCGTTCCGGATAGCCTTCGGCAAGGGGGCTATCAACTGCGAGAGCCGCCAGATCTTCGCGTGGAGCATGGAGATGAGGGTGGGGGACGAGAGGACCCCGAGAGAGGCCGCAGTCTGGCTCTGCGAAGACCCGCCGGGCTGGCGGCCAGGCAAGGCGGTGGTCGCTTGCGCGTGAGCTGGGAACATATTTCGCGAGACTGCAGCGAGTCATCTACACAGCCTCTCTGGCGTCCGTCCGGTAGTCGCGACACGAAGATCTGTAACGTTGATACGGAAGCTATAATTGGGTTTGAGGACCAGGCAAGACTCCTACGATATGGAGGACCGACACCCCGGGTCCTCACCGGGGCGGGCAGCGGGCCGAGGTCTTTGCCGGAACGATTGGAGTAGCCGTGGTGGATGTCATCGACGAACTCGAACGGGGCCGTGAGTCCTACGCGAGGCGGGCGTGGGCGGACGCCTACGAGTTGCTCACGCGCGCCGATCAGGTCGCTCTGCTGGGAGCGGAGGATCTCGAGCTGCTCGCCACATCGGCCTTCATGCTCGGCCGCGACGACGACTGCCTGAACGGCCTGGAGCGTGCACACCACGCGTACCTCGACGCCGGCGAAGCGATGCGTGCCGTGCGCTGCGCGTTCTGGGTAGGCATGAACCTTGCCCTCCGGGGAGAGATGGGCCGCGCGACCGGATGGCTCGGCCGCGCGCAGCGCCTCCTCGAACGTGAGGAGGGCGACTGCGTCGAGCGAGGCTATCTGCTGGTGCCGGTGATGTTGCGCCATGAGGCCATCGGTGACTGGGAGGCTGCGTACGCCGCTGCAACCGACGCTGCCGGGATCGCCGAGCGTTTCGGTGATGCAGACCTGCTCGCCCTCGCCATCCACGAACAAGGCCTCATGCTGGTCAACCAGGGGCGGGTCGAGGAAGGCCTCGGGCTGGTGGACGAGGCCATGATCGCGGTGACCGCGGGGGAGCTCTCGCCCATCGTCACCGGTATTGTCTATTGCAGTGTGATCATGGGCTGTCAGGAGGTGTATGCGCTGCACCGCGCCCAGGAGTGGACCGCAGCCCTGACACGCTGGTGCGAGGAGCAACCCGACATGGTTGCCTTCAGCGGGCGGTGCCTGGTGCATCGCGCCGAGATCATGGAACTGCACGGTGCCTGGCGTGACGCGTTGGAGGAGGCTCGGCGGGCTCACCAGCGCTGCGTGCAGGGGAAGAACCGGTCGGCCGCAGCCGAGGCCTTTTACCGGCAAGGGGAGGTCCATCGCCTGCAGGG
>DASTQK010000191.1:0-2248 GCA_035761765.1 Rubrobacteraceae bacterium | reverse complement strand
CTTACCCATTTCGGTTGGCGGCATCACGTGCGCAACCAGGTTCCCGGACGGGAACCTGGTTGCGCTTCAGCGCCAGACTGGATGATGGGGCATCACAAGGTGCGCCTCGAGCGGATGGCTTGGGGTTAGCGCCCCTTCAGGTCCTTACGCGGTAGCAGTGGGCTTTATGTTCTGGTTCATGCGGAACAGGTTCTCGGGGTCCCAGCGGCGCTTGAGCGCTTTGAGCCGGTCGTACTTCTGTGCCCCGTAGACCTCACGGACCCTCTCCTCGCCCTCCTCCATAAGGAAGTTCACGTACGCGCCCGTGTGGTATGGCTCCAGCGCCGACCAGAAGTTCCTGACCCACTCCCGCTCCTCGTCGAAGCCCTCGGCCGACTCGGTTACGGCGGTTATGTTGAACGTGTGCCCGGCGTCTCGTCCGCCGAAGGCCGTCTCCTCCTCGCCCACCCGCGCGGCTGCCCCTCCGCGCTGCCAGATCGGGAAAGCAGTAAGCGGTGAGTTGATCCGGAGCGAGTGCTCGACCGTGATGTCGATGACCTGATTCGTGAGTCCCGCCACGTCGCAGGAGCGCATGTAGTACCACCACCCGTGCGGGAAGGACGGATCGAACATAGCCTGGTGCACCAGGTAGGGCTTCGGTTGGCACAGGTCGAGCACCGGCGAGCCAAACGCCTTGAGGGGCCTGATCACCTTCTCCCCTTCCTCCAACGGTCCCGCATAGCAGCAAACGACGCCCACGACCAGCTTGCCGTGCAGCTCCGGTGGCACGAAAGGAAGGGGTGGCGCCTTCCGGTGTACTACGATGGTCATTAGCTCGTCTGGCGCCTCCGCTATCCACTCTCGGTAGAAGCGCAGGACCTCCGGTGAGTCCTCCATCGGCCAGAAGATGGGCCCGGCGAGCACGGTCGGACCGACCGGGTTGAGACGGAACTCGAACTCCGTGACGATGCCGAAGTTGCCCCCGCCACCGCGCACCCCCCAGAAAAGATCGGGGTTCTCCTCCGCACTAGCCGTGACGAGCTCGCCATTGGCGGTGATGAGGTCTACGGACAGAAGCTGGTCGATGGTGAGCCCGTACTTGCGCATCAGCCACCCGATGCCGCCACCCAGGGTGAGCCCGGAGAGTCCGGTGTGCGTGACGATCCCTGACGGCACGGCCAGCCCGAAAGCCTGCGTCTCCCGGTCGAGCTCCCCTAAGAGCACGCCGGCCTGGGCCCTCACCGTGCGAGCCTCCGGATCGACGCGTATACCCTTCATCGGCGAGAGGTCGATGACGAGGCCGCCGTCGCAGACCGACTGGCCGGGGAAGCTGTGTCCCCCGCCGCGCACCGCCAAGAGCAACTCGTTCTCCCTCGCGAACCTCACGGCCGCGATGACGTCGGCCACGCCTGCGCAGCGCGCGATGAGGCCAGGGAACCGGCTGATCGATGCGTTCCAGACCCTGCGGGCCTCCTCGTAACCGGCACCATCCGGCCCGAGTAACTCGCCCCTGAAACCGTCCTGCAAACCCGCGAGGTCCCAAGGTTCCCTAGGGGCAACGGTAGTGGCGTCCGCCATGGTCGTAACTCCTTTCTGATTGGCGTGTTCGTCGAGCACAGCCGTAAGTGATCCTCTCCCGGTCACGGAAGAGATCGGGCACCCTGCGGGTTCTCGTCGAAGGCCTCGACCGTCGCGGCGGCCAGAACCCCTCTCCGGTCCGCGGCTCGGCGCAAGACCTCCATGTCCAGTCCACCGGCGGTAGTCCGGTCATCTCCTCCCTACCACTTCCTCGCCGGCCAGCTTCCCTCTCGAGGGAATACGAGCCGCGTCGGTCCTCGTAGCGGTGGGCCACGTCTTCGGGCTCACCCGGCTCCTCCAGAAGCGGAAGGACGTAAGCATCCAGGAAATAGGGATTCTTCGCCAGACTGTTCAGCAGGGAGACTCCGTCGCCAAGGGCCGGTTCGGGAGCGATATCCGCAAACCCCGCCAGGCCGCTCATCTCCAGCTTTGCTCGAGGTCGTGTGACCTCCATATCGCACCGCTCTTGCTGCATTTCTTTCGACAGAAGGATAACGTTGGATGCGACCTGGGGGATCACTCAAACTGCGTATCTTTGTGTTAAGGGTTGTTAATCGCTCGTCGAGCCCTTGCGTGCTCCTCTTCCGTCGCTCCCGCTGCGAACCTCGCCGCTGTCTCCTCGCCGCAGTAGCCCCCGAACCCGTCCGGCGTGAGTACCTCTCTGTGGAGAGTGCAGGAGAGTCAGATCCGG
>DASTQK010000190.1:0-22065 GCA_035761765.1 Rubrobacteraceae bacterium | reverse complement strand
CTGGGTGGAGACGATGTTCTTCGAGAGCTGCATTATCTCGTCGTGCTCGGCGTTCTCGAGGGCGACCTGTGCCATCTCGATGGCTCCCTGGTGGTGAGGAACCATCGCGTCTATAAAGCGCTCGTCGGAGTACTCACCGTTCTGCATGAGCATCCCGGAGGCCATGCCGCCAGAGCCGTGACCCATCTGGCTGTGGTCCATCCCGGCCGTTTTGGGGGGCCTTTGATCTCCCTGCTGTCCGTTCCCCCCGCCGGTGTTCTGCGCGGACCCTCCTGCGCCACCACAGGAGGCCAGCATCAGAGCCACCGCCAGCACGAGGGCGGGCAGCACGAATCTTGCGTAGCGTTCCAAGAGGAACTCCTTTCTTCCTCAAGTTCTGGGGCTGGTCGTAGCGAGGCTCCGGTTACCCGGGCTTCGGTTCACAGCCGGAACACCTGTAGGAGAGGAGGACCCTTCGCGCAAGGAAGATGGAATGTTCTGGTGGTCGGGAACGGCAAGACGTGCCGGGGCGGGGGAGAGCTGTTCCGGCTCCGAGCCGCCAGGCGCAAGAACCAGTAGACCGCTCCGATCAGGAGCGCGAGCAGCGCGGCGGCGTAGTCGTGCGCCCCCGCCTGGAGGTGCCCGTGCTCTCCCTGCTCTTCTGCCGCCAGATGTTCCGGAATCGCGAGGTTCGAAAGCTCGTGCAGAGAGCCGAAGATGCCATGGCAGAGGAGCAGGGACCAGATCAGCAAGAGCGCCAGGAGCCTGTCTCCGGTCGGGTCGGGCAAGTGATCCACTCAGGCGGCCACCGTGTAGCCGGCTTCTTCGATCGCCCCCTCGAGCTCTTCGGTGCCCACGCGGCTCTCGTCGTAGGACACCTCGACCGTGCCCTTCTCGACGTCCGCGTTCGAGCTCACTACTCCGGGTAGCCTGTTCAGCTCGCCCTCGACGGCGGCCTTGCAGTGGGCGCAGCTCATGTCCGGTACCCTGAAGGTTACCTCGGTCATGCGCATCTCCTTTCCGTAGATCCTTCTTGCATCATCTCTTCTTCAGCTTCATCCTGATGCCGCCTCTGGGGCGCAGCGTGATCGATGGCTGCGGGACGGGAGGCTCTCCGGAGGCGGACTCGAGGTGGAACTCGCGCGCGACCGTCGCGAGGAGCAACACGGCCTCCATCCTGGCGAAGTTGCTGCCGATGCACAGCCTGGGACCACCCCCGAACGGGAAGTAGGCGTAGTCGGGCAGGTTTTGGGTTCTTCCGTCGTGCCAGCGGGACGGGTCGAAGGCTTCGGGTTCGTCGAAGAAGCGGGGGTCGCGGTGCGTCACGTACTGGCTTATGAACATCTGGGTCCTGGTAGGGACGCGGTAGCCCCCGATATCGCACTCCCCAACCGCTTCACGCCCGATAGCCCATGCCGGCGGGTAGAGGCGCATGGACTCCTTTATGACCGCGTCGGCGTAGCGTAGCCGGGGCAAGTCCTCTACGCTCGGCGAGCGCCCGGCCAGCACCTCCTCCAGCTCGGACGTGAGCTTCGCCTCTATCTCGGGATGCTTGCCGAGGAGATAGAACGTCCACGAGAGGGCTATGGCGGTCGTCTCGTGACCTGCCAGGACGACGGTCATCACCTCGTCCCTGAGCTGCCTGGGGTCCATCCGGTTGCCTTCTTCGTCCTCGGCATGGAGCAGCATGGAGAGTAGGTCGCCGGTGTCCTTGCCGCTGCGCTCTTCGATGATGGAGTAGATGATCCCATCGAGGCGCCGGACCGCGCGGCGGTAGCGCAGGTTGGCCGGGGTGGGGACGCTCTCGGGTAGCATACGCAAGAACGACCCGCTCCCCTGGTCGGAGAAGTAGTCCATGATCCTTCCAAGAGCCTCCCCGACGCCCTCGGCCTCGCGGGCTATGTCGGCGTCGAGCAAGGTCTTGGCGACGATCTCGAGCGTGAGGCGCATCATCTCCCTGTGGACGTCCCGTACCTCGCCGTCTCGCCACTCTGCAAGCAGCCGCTCGGTGAAGGCCACCATCGTCTCGCCGTAGGCCTCTACGCGGCGGCGGTGGAAGGCGGGCTGGGCGAGCCGCCTCTGGCGGCGCCAGAAGTCTCCCTCGTTGATCAGGAGCCCGTTGCCGAGGATGCTCAGCTCCTCGCGGGTGTACTTGTCCTTGATGAAGTTGCGGTTGTTCTTCACCAGTATCTGTTCGACGTGGGCGGGGTGGGTGATGAGGTAAGCCAGCGTGCCGGGGAAACGCAGCGTGACGACGTCCCCGTACTCGCGCGAGCACCGCGTCAGAAAGCCGAGAGGGTCCCTTGCATAGCCAGGCATGTTGCCGACCAATGGATACCCCTTCGGGCCGGGCGGGAGTTCTTGGGCGCGCACTACACCCTCAGGAAGCGCTCGACGGCGGCCGTCAGCTCCTCTATCTTCTCGCCCGGGTCCTCGCCCTTCTCTATGGACGCCCGGACGCAGTGCTCTACGTGGTCCTTGAGCAGGATGGCGCCGACCTTCTCCAGCGCCGAGACGACGCTGGCGATCTGGGTGAGGACGTCGACGCAGTAGGCCTCCTCGTCCACCATCCGCTGCACGCCGCGCACCTGGCCCTCGATCCTCCGTAGCCGGTTCTGGAGAAGCTCCTTGTCCTTTGCTCTTATGTAACCGTGCTCGACTATCTGCTCGTCTTTGCTCGTCGCGTCCATCGCCCCAGCCTTTCTCTAGTCGATCCTCATCTGCCCGAGCCGGAGGGCATGCTCACCACAGTCTCAACTCTCATCTATCGAGAGATTACTATACCCCCCTACCCTATGCAAGAAAACTCGCCAGGGAGACGATCGCGCTCGACCACCTCTCGGGTGGGAGGGGGAGAAGCCGGGCGATGACTTTGAGCGGGCCGCTTGCGTCCCTACGCCGAGGCTGGCATCACGTGGTGCATCGAGTCCAGGTAGACGCCCCCCAGCGGGCCTGAGGACCTGCGGGTCTGTGTAAGGCAGGGACCGCCACCCGCGGGCTGAGAGAACTACCTCTTGCGGGCATCTTTGAGGATCTCGAAGATCTCCTCGATCAGGGCTTCGCGCTTGTCGGGGGGGAGGTCGCGCGGGTGGATAGTCTGCTTGTCGGACTGGAGGTTGCGGAGGCTGGCCTCCTCCGAGAGGTACTGGTCTATGAGGCGGACGATCGCGTCCACCTTCTCTCGCGGGAGGCCGTCGCCGCCGCGGGTCAGTCTGCTCCACATGGTCTGCGGCCCTCCTCTAAAGGGTGCAACGTCGCGGCAGATTATACGTCCTAAAGCGAGTTGCGCCTCAATCCAGGGCGCCGGTCGCGATCCTTCTGCGGAACGAGCGCTCGTCGGCGGGGACGAAGCCCTCGGGGTTCTGCCACGAGTAGGTGGTTATGCGGAGGCTGCGCTCGTCAATATCCACCAGGTTAAAGCTCGAGGCGCGTCCGGGACGGAGGCGGTTCGAGATCGTGCCCGCCGTCGAGATCACGAGCCCGTGAACGCCCCTCTCGACGGAGTGGACGGCTTGCAGGTGGTCGTGGCCGCAGAGAACCAGCTCGGCACCGAGGTGGGCGAAGGCGTGGAGGGCGGTCTCCGTGTTGGCGAGACCGTGGCGGCCCGAGAGCTCGCCCTTTATCGGGTTGTGGTGGATCATGACGATTCGGGCGGCGTCTGGGGAGGCGCTCTCGAAGGCCTTCCGCACGCTCTCGATGTCCGCACGCTTGACGTGGCCGATCACGCCGAGGTCCCTGAAGCGTTTGGTGATGGAGCCCCGCGTGATACCGTGGGCCGTATTCAGGCCCACGATGACTGCCCCCGGCACCTCCAGGGAGGGTGTCAGATCCTCGCAGATGAACTTGATGTAGCGGGAGTATTTGAACTCGTGAGCTTGCTTGCGGAAGAGGCCGCCCATGTTGCGCCACACGGCCCCGAGCCAGCGGATGTCGTGGTTGCCGGGGATGACGATGTAGGGTGCGACCTCCCCGACCCCGTCCAGGTAGCGGCGGGCCTGCTCGAACTCCCTCTTGGAGCAACGCTGCGTGAGGTCACCTGAGACGGCGACGGCGTCGGGCTCCAGCTGGGTGATGAGTTCCAGCAAGGATTGCAGCCGCTCGGAGGAAGCCGGGCGCCCGAAGTGGAGATCCGAGACGTGCAGTACCGTGGTCACCGCGACGGATTCTACCCGAACGGGCCCTACCCGAAAACCCGCCGGGCCCACTCCTCGATGGTCAGTGCCTCCACCCCGAAAACGTCCCGGAGCGGCGTGGGATCGGTGGCGTATCCGGCGATGTCGAAGAGCGCGAACATCTCTGCGAGCTCTTCTACCGCGGGCGCGAAGCGCCCCGCCAGGCGCACCGCCGAGAGCGACGGGTGGAGAACGAAGATCCTGCGTTCCCGTACCGCTGACAGGCGGCGGTACGCCTCGTCGAAGGTAGCGGCGTCGGGACCGGCGAGCTCGTGGCGCCCGGTCACGTCCCTCTCGAAGGCCCGGACTGCGGCTCGGGCCGCGTCGTCTGCGGAGAGCCAGCGCACCACACGTCGCTGCCGGCCCATCACGAAGGCGACGGGCCCTTTGAGCGCCATGAGCAACGTCTCCATGAACATGGCCGGACGCAGGACGGTAGTCGAGACGTCGCCCGCACCGAAGAGCGCCTCCTCGAACCGGGCCTTCTCCCTCAAGGTCCCGACCTTCCGCGCCATCGGGTGGTCCGCGTGCAGCGCCGAGCTGTAGACGAAGCGCCTCGCGCCCGTCTTCCGCGCCGCCGAGAGCAGACTGACGTTGCCCCCGTACTCGACCTCGCGGGCCTGTCTGTCGGTGGTGGATGAGAGCGCGGAGAAGACGCCAGCGCAACCCTCGAGGGCTGGCGCGAGCGTCTGCGGTCGCGTCACGTCGCCCAGAACAACTTCGGCGCCGAGCGCGCGCAGGGACTCGCCTCTATCTGCGTTGCGTACGAGCGCGCGCACCTCGAAGCCGGCCTCCAGCAGGTGCCGGGCTGCGCCGCCGCCCACCCTGCCCGTGGCGCCGGCGACCAGGATCTTGCCTCCTCGCACGGCTACGCCAGGAACTCTTCGAGGGCAGCGTTGAAGCCTTCGGGGTTCTCGAGGTTCGAGAGGTGGCCGGCGCGGGGGAGGGTAACGTGGCGAGAGGCCGGGATCTTCTCGGCCATCGACGCCATCACCTCGGGGGAGGAGATGGCGTCCTCCTCGCCGCCGATGACCAGCGTGGGGACGGCTATCTCCGCGAGGAGCGGGGTCGAGTCCGGGCGCTCGCGCATAGCGCCCAGGGCGGCGACGACGCCGTTGGGGGAGCTCTCGAGCATCATGGCGCGCACCTTCTCGACGACCTCCCTGTTGTTCTCGAGGGTGTCGGGGGCGAGAAGGCGCTGCATCTGCAGCTCGACGAGGACCTCGACCCCCTCGTCGGCGACGCGGCGGGCCATGTTCTTGCGGTTCTCCTTCATCTCATATGAGTCCGGCTCGGGACGTGTGTTGGCGAGGACGAGGCCGGAGACTCTCTGCGGGAAGAGCTTCAGACACCCGAAGGCGACGTAGCCTCCCATCGAGACGCCGCCGAGGGCCACGCGCTCGAGCTCCAGGTAGTCGAGGAGATTGCGGACCGCTTCGGCGTAGTAGCGAACGTCCGGCTGGGCGGGGGTGCGGGGGGAGCGGCCGAAGCCGGGGTAGTCCGGCGAGATAACACGGCGTCTTTCCGAGAACGCCTCCATCTGCGGCTCGAACATCCTGCCGTTCAGGGGGAAGGCGTGCAGGAGGACCAGTGGGTCCCCAGGCCCCTCCCCGAGCTCCCTGTACGACATCATCGCGCCGGAGGCCATACTGTCTCCCTCTCTTTAGGTTTCAGGCCACAGGCATCAGCAAGAATGCCTGTAGCCTTATTCTAACGAGACGTCTTATCTGCGCTACGTGGTGTAGACGGCTACGCCGACCACCGCGAGGCCACCGTGATCGACGCCTCCACGGCCGAACGTCGCATCGTAGTCCACCCAAACGACTCCATCACATTAACCAGCATTGGACCTTGTATGTGGTCCAATCCGCCGCTAGGTTGAGGAGGTCATGGAGGCGCGCTTGGGAGGATCCCGATAGCCCAGGGTCGAAGGGAGATTCCATGAGCCTGGAGATGCGCGTGGAGTGCGAACGTTGCGGGACCGCCCTCGCCAGCGACGGACCTGCCTTCATCTGCAGCTAGAGAAAGAGAGACCGGCATGGAAAAACGGAGAGACCGACATCCCTTCCACATGCACGACGCCATCCTCGCGCAGCCCGAGGCGTTCGCCCGTGTACTGGAGAACAACATGGCCGCGGCAGACGAGTTCGCCGTCGGCGTCGCTTCGTGCGACCGGCTGTTCCTGGTAGGAATCGGGACCTCTTACCACGCCGCCAGGGTCGGGGAGCGCCTGTTGCGCGAGTACGGTGGCGATCTCGACGCCCGGGCGGTCGACTCCTTCGACTTCGCGCTGTATGGCCCGGATCTCGGGCCGGGGGACTGCGTCGTGGCGGTCAGCCACCGCGGCACCAAGCGCTACACCTCCCGCGGGCTCCAGCGCGCCCTCGACGCGGGCTGCCGCACGGCGCTCGTTACGGGGGAAGGGGGAGCCGTTTCGGTGGAGACCGGGACTGTATTCGAGACGGTGGCGCAGGAGAGGTCCTCGGCGCACACCGTGAGCTATGCGGGTGCGATCTCCGTACTGGCCGATCTCGCGGGACGCGTCGGGTTCCACCGGACCGGCTCGGAGCTTCTCAGCCGGGAACTCCTGCGGGAGAGGATCCCGTCTGCGTTACGCGAGGCGCTCGGCACGGAGGAGCGGGTGGGGTCGCTCGCTCGAGAGCACGTGGGGCGGCGCAGGATCTGGCTTCTCGGTGGCGGGCCCAGCGCGGTGACTGCGGAGGAGGTCGCGCTGAAGATCAAGGAGACCTCCTACCTGCAGGCCGAGGGCATGTCCACGGAGACGATGCTGCACGGTCCCTTCCAGTGCGTAGAGTCCGACGACCTCTTCGTCCTCGTAGCACCGGCCGGCGCCGCGCAGGAGCGCACCCTGGAGGTGGCTGAGATCGTGGACGAGGTCGGCGGCGTCTGCCTCGTCGTCGGCGACGCGACGGCGGATGTGCCAGGCGCGGATCTCCTCGCCGTGCCGCAGGTTCCGGAACCATTCACTGCCCTGACCTGTCTTGTACCTTTGCAGCTCTTCGCCTACCATCTGGCGCTCGCGCGCGCCACCAACCCGGACGCCTTCCGCACCGACGACCCGCGCTTCGCGCGGGCCGATGTGTCGGGGCGGCTATAGGTCCCCCAAACTACTAGACTTAGGCGCTGTGCGACTCCTCTACACATTGCTGCTCGTGGGAGTCACGGCTGTGTGGGGCTGGACGTTCGTGGTGGTGCAGGATGCTATCTCTGGCTTCGGCGTCCTCGGGTTCCTTGCGCTGCGCTTCGCGCTTGCGAGCGTGGCGCTGTCCCCGATCCTGCTCTTTGGGATCACGCGCCGGGTGCTGCTCGTTGGAGGGGGCATCGGGCTGGTTCTCGCGATGGGCTACCTCTTCCAGACGCTCGGACTCCTGTACACCACGCCGACGAACAGCGGGCTCATCACCGGCCTCTTCGTCGTCTTCGCGCCCCTGGCGGACAGGGTGCTCTTCGGGGTGAGCGCCTCCCGGCAGACCATCGTCGCGGTCGTCCTGAGCCTGCTCGGATTGACGCTCCTGGCCGGGGGCGGACCTGAGGGGGTGAACCCTGGCGACCTGCTGACGCTACTGTGCGCGGCGGCGCTCGGGGTGCACATAGCGCTGCTCTCCCGCTACGCTGCCGGGCACGACGCGGGTAGCCTCACCTTCGCGCAGATACTCGCGATGGCCTTGCTCTTCGCCGTACTCTGGCCGTTCACCGGAGAGCTGGCTCTGCCGCCGCCCGAGGTGTGGGTCGCGTTGCTCATCACCGGGCTCCTCGCTTCGGCGGGGGCATTCTACGTGCAGACCTTCGTGCAGCAGCGGCTGCCTGCTGCCAGGACGGCGATCATCCTCACCATGGAGCCCGCCTTCGCCGTCTTCTTCGGCTACTGGCTCGCCGGGGACAGATTGGTGGCCGTCCAGATCTTCGGCGCGGTACTCATCCTCTCCGCGGTCTTCGTCGGAGAGGTCGCGCCGGTACTCAGGTGGCGCAAGTAGCGGTGCTTGACGGGCGCGAGCGCGAAACGGCTCGCGGTCTCGGGGCGCGTTATAAACTGGGGTTGGAACCCGGTGTTCTGAAGGAGGTCACTCATGTCCCGCACGGTCGAGGTGCCGGAGTACGAGGTCCACGACGAGGTCAGGGTGAACCCGGGCCGCACGGCCCTGATCGTGGTGGACATGCAGAACGACTTCGTCAAGGAGGGTGGTACGCTCGTCGTCCCCGATGCCGAAGAGACGATACCGGCTATCCAGAGCCTTCTGGCGCTCGCCCGCGGGTCCGGCATGAAGGTCGTCTTCACGCAGGACACGCACGGCCAGGACGACCCGGAGTGGACTATCTGGCCCGAGCACGTCCGCGAGGACTCCTGGGGCTGGCGCATCGTCGACGAGCTCGCGCCGCAGGAGGGTGAGCTCGTTATTGGCAAGGTCCGCTACGACGCCTTCTACGGGACGCACCTCGACCACTTCCTGCGGCTGTGGGGTGTGGATACGCTCATCATCTGCGGCACCGTAGCCAACATCTGCGTTCACTACACCGCAGCGAGCGCGGCGCTCAGGTGGTACGACGTCATCATCCCCAAAGACGCGACCTCGGCGCTCTTCCCGTTCGACCTGGAGTCCTCGCTCAGGCAGACCGCCTTCCTGTTCGCCGGCAGGATCACCGAGAGCGGGAACATAAAGGCCGAGGAAGCCGGATCTGCCGTCACTCGGAGCACGATCGAGGAGGCTTCCCAGGATAGGTGAGCGATCTCTTTCTGTTAGCATTCTGCGGGCAAACGAGTGAACAGGAGGAGCCTATGGCGACAGCAGAACGGCGGGCCGAAGTGGTGTGGGAGGGGGACCTCGCGCGGGGCGAAGGCAGGTTCACCGTCGGGAGCGGGGCTCTTGGGGAGCAGGCCGTAACCTGGGCCTCGCGCACCGAGCGCTCGGACGGCAAGACCAGCCCCGAGGAACTCATCGCCGCTGCGCACGGCTCGTGTTTCGCGATGGCGTTATCGAACGTCCTCGCCCAGGGTGGCACGCCCCCGGAGCGGCTGGAGATCGACGCCAGGTGCACTTTCGACGTGGACAGCGTCAAGGTCTCCAGCGTTGACCTCGACATCCGCGCCCACGTCCCCGGCATAGATGAAGAAGGGTTCCAGGACGCCCTCGCACAGGCCGAGCAGGGCTGCCCTGTGAGCAACGCCCTGCGGGGCAACGTGGAGATCCGGGTGAACGCCAGCCTGGAGAGGTAGCGTAGTAGCTTCTCAGGTTCTCAGGCTTTAGAGTGGCAAGTAGAGTCGGCAAGGACTTGCGGACGATCTATGTTCCTGGAGCACCGACTATCGATTGAGGGGAGTCCTCGGAAGTTCGCACCCGCCGCGAGACTACCTCGTCTGGGTCCTCAACGTCCTTCTTCTTCCTTGGCACGTAGCCCGAGCAGGTCGTAGGTGAGCTCCCCCGCCCGCAGCCTGGGCCTGAGACGGGATTCCTTCTCTTCGCGCGCCCGTGCCGCCTGCGCGACTTCCTCGACCCTCTCGGCCGCGACGACCACGATTCCCTCGCCGGCGGCCTCGTAGACCGTCGCGGTCCCGAGACCGTCGAGGAGTCTGGGGGCGTCCGCCGGATGCTCCTCTGGCCTCACAGCGATCTCACCACCTGCGGAAGCGCACGCTGGAATGCCTCGGCGTAGCGGACCTTGCCATCCCCCGTGGCGTATCTCGCGTGGAAGGCGCGGTGCTCTGCCCTCTCGGCGTAGTGCTTGTGCATGTACTTCTGGGCTGCCATCGCCTCCATCGCCTTGAGCTTGCGCTCGAAGACTCCGGTGATGTCCACGAACGTATCCGGTTGGAAGCCGCAGAGCTCCGGCTGGTGCGGCTCGAAGTAGAGCAGCTCCGGCGGTTTGATCGTCTCAAAGGCGCTCGCGATGGTTTCTCGGCAGCTCTGTCCTATTCGTTGGCGGTGTTGTTGGGGATACTGCGATGGTTCGTCTTGCGTGGCGCAGGCGTCGATCGAGCATGGTGGGTGGCAGGGGTATGAAGACGGAGGGTACGCTAAGCTTCAGGCATGGATCTGGCTCGGAGTACAGGGGCATGGCGTGCTCCCTGATATCGTCCGGGCACTCCCAGCGGCCATCTTGGTCGGGGTTCTGCCGGGATGGTTTTGGGCAGGATGTCTGGGCGCCACATCTGATCGCGCCGAGCGACTCGCCTATTCGGTGGGTTTCTCTATCACGCTGGTGCCTGTGGTCGCACTGGTGCAAACGCGTCTTTTCGGCGTGGGCGTGACGCCTGCCATCACTATCGTCTCCATGCTGCTGGTGCTGGTAACAGGGCTGACCGGCTACCTCAAGTTCGGGGCCTTTCATGGGTCCGACGAGCCCCTCGCGTCGCGGTCCGTTTCACTGGATCTGCCCTCGCTGATACCGCTCATCTTTGCATCAGCGCTGGTCCTGGCGGCGCTCTTGGGCACCGTGCCCGCGGTGCGGGGTGCGACTCTGATCGCGCTGCTAGTGTTCGCGGCAGGGCTCTTGCACTTGGTGGCGTCTCCCCGGGGAGACGCGCCGCCGAAACCGGCTCACCGGCTTTGCAGCGAAACCCTCGGATGGCGGGGGTCGTTGGTTATCCCGGTGGTGCGCTGGTTCCTGCTTTCGGCGGTGCTGATAATGGTACTCTTGCGGAGTTATCCCGGTCCCCTGCGATACGACTGGCCGTTTCCGCGCGGCGTGGACAAATACGAGCACGCGGTGATGGTGGGCACGATGCTCTCCGAAGGGTCCACCGACTCCTTCATGTTGTACCCGCCCGGCTTCCACGTTCTGGCAGCGGGGATCTCCGGCCTTAGCGGGTTGGAGCCCTTGAAGCTCTTCGCGATCTTGGGCCCCGCGCTCTTACTCCTGCCGACGCTGGCTTGCTACGTTTTGGCGCGCCGACTGTGGGGCTGGGAGGTCGGAGTGGCGGCGGCCCTCTTCTCCGGACTCATCGCCAGCGGCTCCTACGAGCACGTCAGCCACGCCAGGTATCCCAACCTGATCGGAGTGTTCCTGCTCGTACTGGCCGTCGCCGCGCTCGTCCGGCTGTACGCCTCGTCATCAGTTCGAGACCAGTTTACCTTGGCTATCTTCGGGTCCTCGGTGGTCTTCTACCATATGGTGGCAAGCCTGTACGAGGCAGCGCTGCTCGGGCTGGTGGGGACGCTGTTGTTGCCGTATTTGCTCCTCCGCGATCGAAAGAGGGGGGTCGCATTGCTTTCCTCTTTCACGCTCCTGGGCCTACTCTCGGTACTCTACGCCTGGGATACCTACGACCTGCCGAGCCTGGTAGCCGGTCTCCTGGGTGGCGGAGGCACGGGGAAGGGTGGCGAGGCCGTGGCGATGGCGCTGGGCACCAAGCCCGTTGGCGAGCTCGCCCGCCTGCTTGCTACGACCTCACAGACCGTCGTGTGGCTCGGGCTGCTGGGCGCACTCCTCGTGGCGGGAGATCTCCTGCAGAGGCGAATGGAGATACCGCAAGCACTGGCATACCTCACCCTGCTCCTGTGGACCGCGCTGATGTTCATCGGCAGCCGTACCACTATGAGCAGCTTTCCGGATCGCTTCGAGCGCGACCTGAGTATCCCGCTGACGCTGCTCGCGGCACTGGCCTTCGTGACAATCCTGCGGTCATGGGAGTCGCGTTGGCCGGTGATGGTCTTCGCAGCTTCGCTGGCGGCGCTTGGAGTGGTAGGCGTGCAGGCGGCACGCAACCTGGAAGTGGGTGCCGGTCCAGCCCAGCGGAGCATAGACCGGCCTCCCCCGCCGAAGGTCGTGGCCGCCGGTGAGTGGCTAAGAGAGCACAACGAGGGCGGCAACATCCTCGTAACGCCGTCCGTGGGACCAGTCTCGACCCGCGGGATGCTCGCTATGAGTGGCTACAGTGGGATGCAGACATACTCGGTGCACCGGATACAGCGAGGAAGGGATCTGCCTCCCTTCGGGGCCGAGCCGCTGTGGGACGCGCTGTGGGCGCTGCAGCACCCGGATAGCGGGCGCACGAGGATGATCCTGAAGGAGAACGACGTCCGTTACGTCGTGCTTGGCAAGCGTCGCCCCGACATGCACTGGCGGTCCTTCAAGGGCCGAACGGCCCTGTACCGCATGGTCTTCGAGAATGAAGTCGTCGCCATCTTCGAGCCGCGTGAGGATTCGACTGCTGGCTGAGGATACTTGCGATCAGGCATCTCATATCCCACGCCGCACGAGTGCTCTAGAGTCAGTGCCCGTCTTCTGCGGCTCTGCAACCCGCTCCCGAGCACCCCTGCAGTGTCGCGAGCCGTCCATGCAAACGCCGCCGAAGTTCGGGGCCAACGGCCTCATACCGGTTGTCCAGCTGGTAGGGGTCCTCCCTCAGGTCGTAGAGCTCTCGTTCGCCGTTTCCGTACTCGGTGTAGAGGTGGTCCTCGGTCCTTATGGCCTCGAGTCCTGGTCGGCCCCAGTCTTCGTGAGTTGCGCTCCGCCAGTTTTCCGGAGGTGGGTCGCCGCTCAGCAACGGTACTACGGTATCACCCAGTTCCGTGGCGGCCTCGACGAGGAAAGCGGAGCGCCATTCCTCAAGCAGGGGCGGATCATTGCTCAGCAGCGGCTCGAGCGAACGTCCGTCCAGGAAAGCCGGCGCTTCCGCTTCCCCCAGCTGAGCGAAGGTCGGCGCGAGGTCGTTGTTCAGCACCAGGTGATCCAGGGTCCTACCCTCCGGCACGCCGGGGCCGCGGACGATCAAGGGCACCCGAATATCCTCCTCGTAGGCCGTCCACTTGCCCGTGGTCAGCCGGTGCTCTCCCGCATGCCAGCCATTGTCTGAGGTGAAGAAGACGTAGGTATTGTTCAGCTCGCCGCTCTCGTCGAGCGTGTTAACGAGGCGCCCGACCATGTCGTCGACGGAGAGCATCGACTGCAGGCGTTTGCGGTAGAGGCTCTCCATGGGGGCGATCTGCCCCTGGTCCAAGACGGCGTTGTCGCGCACCCAGTCGGGTTTATCGGAGACGTCCTCCTCGTCGAAAGAGGGAGGGCGCGGAAGCCGGGCATCGGGGAAGGTTCCCTCGTGGCGGGCGGCGGGCTCAGCGGGAGCGTGGGGCGCCGTAGTGCCGAGCCACACGAAGAAGGGAAAACCCTCGTCCGCAGCTCGCCGGACGTAGCCGGCTGCCTTCTCCGCAAGCACGTCGTCGAGGTGGTCATGTTCGGGGTCGTAGATGAAGGTGCGGCCGTTCTCGCTCAGCCGGGTGCTCAGGTGGTCGCCGGATATGGCGTACCACTCGTCCCATCCTGGCGGTACGCGCGTACCGTGGTACTCGTTCATGTACTTGCCCACGAGCGCCGTCCGGTAGCCCTCGTCTTGCAGCCAGGTGGCCACCGTCGAGCCCTCGTGCCCCAAGTCGCGGAACTTCCGGGCTCCTCCGTGCGGCCACCAGTTGCCGACGACCCGGTGGTTATGGGCGTACTGACCGCGCAGGATGGTGGCCCTGGAAGGGCAGCACAAGGGGTCGGTCACGAAGGCGTTCTCAAAGGTAGTGCCCTCGGCCGCCAACTCGCTGAGGTTGGGGTAGTTCGCCAGGTGCTCCTCGAGGAGGCGGGCGTCGAGGTCGTCGACGAGGATGAGGATCACATTGGGACGACCAGGGGTCTCGACGACGCGCGTTGGCGGACCGCAGCTGGTGGCTAGCGAGCAAATCGCTATCAGCAATGCGAGAACCGTCGAGCGGATCTGCCAGCGTAGCCTGGGGCGACCCGTCGTAGCACGTGACATGAGGATAGAGATTGTATCCTGACCGGCTCTCGGTTGGGCACGCTAGCCTCCGTCGGAAGAAAGCTCGGAGAGATACCCTTGATACCCGTGCGCCAGGCGGTGGAAAGTCAGGCAGATGGACTAACTTCCGAGGCTATCGACCGTCGGCGGCCTCCAGCGGCGGATGTCGCTGCACTGCTCGTAGGCCATAACCGCCGGGTAGCTGATGAGTTCAACGGTCAGACCCCACGGCGTCCTGGCGTAGATGAACCGGTTGCCCTCCCCGGACTCCGGCCCCGGCAACGGATTGGGGCCGGACATGAGCGTCACCCCGTGGCGGCGCAGGTGCTCTGCGGCGGCGTCCAGGTCGTCGACGTAGAGTGCCAGGTGCTGTATCCCCACATCGCTCGGCCGAGGGAACTCTTCCCGCTGATCGGGTGAGTAGAACTCGAACAGTTCGATGTTGGCGCCGTTGGCGCAGCGCAAAAAGCGGACGGCCCGGATGCGGCTGCCCGCAGGCACGCCGAGCCTGTCGCGCGGGGAGTCATCTCTTGGAGGATCACGCTCGTAGAGCAGCTCGCAGCCGAGCACGTCGACGAAAAACGCGGTTGCCTGCTCCATGTCGGGCACGGTAATGCCGATGTGGTCTACGCCGCGCAACCCCGGAAGCCTCGTGCCCTTGCCGGTCGTCGTAGGCGGCTCATCCACCCTTCCCTCCATTCGAGCTTGCTTCTGCCATTCTACTACTCACCGGTGCGGCTTCTGAACACTACTCCGTCCAAGCAACAGGGCGTAGCGTGGGTGGACCCCGACTCACGATCCTACTTCCTTTGCTGCCTCCACGGTCGGTCCAGCACCGGGCAAAGAGGCCCCCGCCATGCGGCGGGGGCTCGAATAGAGACGTTGCATCTAACGTCTCTACGTGGTGCGTGACTCCTGTTCCGGGGCGGCGTGCTTGATCTCCTGCTCGATGTCGGAGATGCCGGTGAGGGAGCGGACGTGGATCTCGTCGTAGGAGCGCTGGATGCCCTGCTCGCGCTCGCGCTCGGCCCCGCGGCCGCCCATCAGCGTGCCCAGGTAGCAGCCCAGGAAGCCCAGTGGCACCGATATCAGTGCCGGACTCTTCAGCGGGAAGAGGGGGTCTATAGGTATGATCGGGGTCGCTGGCGGCTCTGGGTTCGGGCCCGTGAACACGTTCGGGCTGATGATCACGAGCACGACGGCGGAGATCAGGCCGACGAGCATGCCGGTTATCGCCCCTCTCGTGTTGAACCGCCTCCAGAAGATCGTCATCAGGATCACTGGCACGTTCGCGCTCGCGGCGACCGCGAAGGCGAGCGCCACGAGGAACGCCACGTTCAGGCTACCCAGGGGTATGGCCAGGAGTATCGCGGCTACCGAGATGCCCACCGCGGTGATGCGGGCTGCCGTGAACTGCTCATGCTCGGTGGCCTCTCCGTGGCGGATCACGTTGGTGTAGAAGTCGTGGGCGAAGGCGCTGGAGGCCGCGACCACGAGTCCCGCGACCACCGCCACGATGGTGGCGAATGCGACCGCCGAGATAAAGGCGAAGAAGATCGGGCCACCGAGTTGCTCGGCCAGCTGCGGAGCGGCCAGGTTGCCGGCCACATTGGCCTCGGAGATCGCGTCCTGCCCGACGAAGAGCGCCGCGCCGTAGCCCAGGATAGGGGTGAGCAGATAGAACAGCCCGATGATCCAGGTCGCCGTCACGATCGAAGAGCGGGCTGTCTTCGCGTCGGGGACGGTGAGGAACCGGATCAGGATGTGCGGTAGACCCGCTGTCCCGAGGACGAGGGCGATGTTGAGCGAGATGACGTCGAGCCCCGCCGTGAGGCCGCTCGGAGGGGGCGGCGCCAGCATCTCTTTGCCGAGCTCGCTGTTCACCTCGGAGAACAGCGCGAACGGGTTGAAGCCCACCTTGGAGAGCACCAGGATGCTCAGGAGCAGGGAGCCTGCGATCAGCAGTACGGCCTTGATGATCTGGATCCAGGTCGTCGCGATCATGCCTCCAGCGACGATGTAGATGGTCATGAGGATGCCGATGCCGATGACCGAGATCCAGTACGGGAAGCCGAGTAACAGCCCGATGAGCGCCCCGGCCCCGTTGAGCTGGGCGATCATGTAGAACATGCTTATGGTGATGGTGCTCAACGCCGCCACAGACCGGACGCTGCTGGTGTTGAAGCGGCTCGCAAGCATGTCCGCCATCGTATACTTGCCCAGGTTCCTGAGTGGCTCTGCGACGAGCAAGAGCACCACGAGGTATGCCACCAAGAAGCCTATCGAGAGGTAGAAGCCCGAGAAGCCGGTAAGCGCGATGGCGCCCGCGATCCCGAGGAACGAGGCCGCAGAGAGGTAGTCGCCAGAGATGGCGAGCCCGTTCTGCCAGCCCTTGATCTGGCCGCCCGCCACGTAGTGGTGGCTGGTATCGACGTTCTGCCTCGACGCCCAGGCGGTTATGCCCAGCGTGAGCAAGATGATCGCGACGAAGAAGACGATGGAGATGACCTGATCGCTCACGTTACCTGACCTCCCCCTCAGCGGCCTCGTGCCGCGCCCGGTCCACCAGGTCGTCCCACCGGTTAGCCCGGCTCACGTACAGGTGCATCAGGATCCAGGTCATCGCGAACTGCGCAAAGGCATACACGTAGGCCCAGGTCATGGAGCCTATAGCGTACCCGTTCAGAACGGTCGTGAACCCCGCCAAGACCGGCAAACCGAAGTAGAAGACGAGGAAGAAGATCGTCGCCGGCAAGATGAACGCCTTCTTTTTTCGTGTAAGCTCCTTGAAAGCCGATGTTCGCTCGACGCGTACCCACTCCGCGTCCCTGTCCACTTGTTCTCCTTTCTCTCTCCTTAGCAAATACGGCACTCTATTGCAGTGCTACGCGCTCGCCTCCTCCGCTCTCTCCAGGTGGGGCGGGACGATGATCACGGGCACCGTGGCGTCGTGGATGACGCGCTGGCTGACCGAGCCCAGCACCATCCCACCGAACCGCCCTCGCCCGTGGCTGCCCATGACGATGGCATCCACCCCGCGCTCCTTGGCGAGCCTGAGGAGTTCCCTCGCCGGGTTGTTCCCGAAGCGGAGCTCGGTGTCCACCTCGAGCCCTGAGAAGGTCTCGGTGCCCGCGGTCCGTTTGAGCGTCTCCTCTCCGGACCTCCGGTAGTCGTCCACGATGTCGCCGTAAGTCGCCTTTATCTCGGGTTCGTCCTGGGACCACCTCATCTGGACTACGTGCGTCAGGATAACCTGCGCCCCCGTCTCCCGCGCAAGCCCCGCCGCGACCGCCAGCGAATTCTGGGACGGTTTCGACTCGTCCACGGGGACAAGGATGCGCTTGAACCTCAGCGGCTCGAGCGTCGTCATCTCACCACCTCCCGGGTAGTCTAGGCTCGCGCTTCCGCAGTATCGTCGGTTTTCGCTCCCGCCTCTTCGGGCCGCTTCGGCGGCCGGACGATAAAGGCGACGACCGCGCTGCCGATCATAATTACCGCGATTATGTAGAACGCCAGGGTGTAGCTGTCGGTCGTGTCTATGACGCGCGATATCAGGATCGGGCCGAGCACGCCGCCGAAGCTCCAGGCGGTGAGCATGAGGCCGTAGATCTTGCCCACGTTCGCCGGGCCGAAGTAGTCTGCGGCGAAGGCCGGCATGGTCCCGAACCCGCCGCCGTAGCAAGAGACTATTACGAAGGCGAGGATGGCCAGCAGGATGTACGACGTGGCGAGCGGCAGCAAGAAGAAGAGCACCGCCTGCAGCAGGAACATGACGAAGAAAACCCACTTGCGGCCGATGGCATCGGAGAGCCAGGCCCAGAAGAACCGCCCGAGGGCGTTCCCCACCGAGATGATGCTGACGAGGCCGGCAGCGACGACCGCGCTGACGCCGGCGATCTCCTGCGCCATAGGCGCGGCTTCGGTGATGATGGATATGCCCGCTGTGACGTTGAGGAACAGGAGCGCCCACAGCGCGTACCATTGCCAACTCTTCGTCGCGTCGCCCAGATCGTAGTCCACCTCCGAGCGTTCGCCCTGTTCGGTGGACTCGGGCTCCCAGCCCTCCGGCTTCCAGCCCTCCGGCGGGTTCTTCATGAACAGCGCCGCGCCGACGACCATAACCAGGTAGACGATGCCGAGGATCGCGAACGCCGCGAACGGGCCGGACGAGGCGACGAGCCCCCTGGCGATGAACGCCGTGACGAAGGCGCCGCCGCCGAAGCCGGCCACGGCGATGCCCGTGATGAAGCCCCGTTTGTCGGGGAACCACTTGATGAGCGTGGCGACCGGCACGATGTATCCGAGCCCGATGCCTGCGCCGGCGATGAGACCGTACGTCAGGTACAGCAGCGTGAGGCTGCTCTCGGCAAAGCTCGCCAGGAAGATACCGAGCCCGTAGAGCACACCAGCGGTTAGCGCCACGATGCGCGGCCCCGAACGCCCCATCCACAACCCGCCCACGAAGGCGGCGAATCCTAGCGTGAAGATGGTGATGCTAAACGTCGTGTTGACCGCAGTCGCCGACGCGCCGCCGTACGCCGACGTGAGCGGATCACGGAACACGCTCCAGGCGTAGACCGCCCCGAGCGCGACCTGCATCACCACCCCCGCTATGGCTATGACGACCCTGTTTCCGGCACCTGAACTACTGACAGCCTGGCTTGCCACCTGACTCCTCCTTGTTCGAAGCAACAGTGCGCTGCCGAATCTCTCCCCCGAAAGCTATACTTCTCCCTCACCTCCACTGGCCGTGAGACCGTACAGCTAGGAGTATCCCCGCCTGAAGTCAGGCACAAACCCTCTCGGGCGCACTATATATGTTAAATCGGTTGCCTCGCAAGAAACCAACGAGCGTGATGTCGAACCGCCGCGCCACGTCCACGGCCAGGCTGCTCGGCGCTGAGATAGCGCACACGATGGGCACCCCGGCGGTCAAGCACTTCTGCAGTATCTCGAAGCTGCTGCGCCCGCTGACCATGACGGCGTGATCGCTTAGAGGCAGCCGTCCTTCGAGCAGCGCCCACCCGACGAGCTTGTCTGTGGCGTTGTGGCGCCCCACGTCCTCCCTGATGGCGACGAGCTCGCCGTCGGCGTCGAAGAGCGCCGCCGCGTGCAACCCGCCGGTCGCCTCGAAGAGCCCCTGCGCCTCGTACAGCTTCCCGGGCAGCGCATAGATCTTCTCCGCCGGCATCCGCGGACCGGGTGGGATCACCGGACACCCCCGCAGCTCGAGCTGCTCCAGGCTCGCCTTGCCGCACACGCCGCAGGCGCTCGAGGTGTGGAAGTGGCGCTCGAGGGGCCGCAGGTCGTAGTCTCGGCCCTCTCGCAGCTCGACGTTGACTATGTTGTACTGCTGCTCGGCGTCCACGTCGACGCAGTAGCTTATCCTCTTTATATCTTCGGGCGAAGACACTACGCCCTCGCCGTACAGGAACCCGGCGGCGAGCTCGAAGTCCGCCCCCGGCGTCCGCATGGTGACGGCGACGGTCTGTCTGCGGCGGCCGGATATCACGCGCACCTCCATCGGCTCCTCGGTCGCCAGAGCGTCGGGCCTGACGCGCATCCGGCCGTCCTCGACGGCCCGGACCCGAACCTTCGTCTTGCTGCCGCGCCGGGATGTGTTCTTTAGCATCCTCTCTCCGCTCGCCTCGGGCCATCTAAGTCTAGCACCGCGCCGTGCTAGCATACGGACCATGCTAAGGCTCATGGGACTGCCGCACGTCGCCCGCTACCCGGAGGCGACCGTGACGCGAAACGCGGATCACCTCCGGATCGTCTTCGGGGGGCTGGGCCGCGAACAGACCATGAGCTTGCCATTAGGGTACGTCGGGGGGGACGAAGAGGAGGCCGAGTTGCGGCTGCTCGCCCAGCTACAACAGATCGGCTACCGTGTAGAGCGGGCCCCGCCTCAGGTTGATTGATCTCTGAACAGACCGGCGTGGGCCTGCACCGAGCCGTAGCAGGCTCGCCGGCGAGACGCTGGTACCTATGACAAAGAGAAAGGGCCGGGGAGTGATCCCCGGCCCCTCGCATACTCGCGGTCGATCAGGCGGAGATCATACCGTGCGGGTCGAGCACGTACTTCTTCGCCGCGCCCTTGTCGAAGTCCTTGTAGCCCTGCGGGGCCTCATCCAGGGTGATCACCGTCGCGTTCACGGCGTCGGCTATGTGCGCCCTGTCGTGCAGGATGCTCATCATCAGGCTGCGGTTGTACTTCTTGACCGGGCACTGACCGGTGAAGAAGGCGTGGCTCTTGGCCCATCCAAGGCCGAACCGGATCTTGAGCGTCCCCTCCTGGGCCTCGGGGTCGGCAGCGCCCGGGTCGCCTGTAACGTAGAGGCCGGGGATACCGAGCGAGCCGCCGGCCCGCGTGACGGTCTGGATCTGGTTGAGGACCACGGCCGGAGACTCTTCGCCCGGGCGCGCGGAGGCCTCGAAGCCTACCGCGTCCACCGCGCAGTCAACCTCAGGCTCGCCGACGATCTCGGCGATCTGGTCCGAGAGCTCCGCACCCTGCCCGACGTTGACCGTCTCGCAGCCGAAGGAGCGGGCCTGGGCGAGCCGCTCGTCGTTCAGGTCGCCTACGATGACGACGGCCGCGCCGAGCAGGAGCGACGAATAGGCAGCCGCGAGCCCCACCGGACCCGCGCCCGCCACGTAGACCGTAGAGCCGGTCGTCACCTGGGCGGTGTAGGCGCCGTGGTAGCCGGTAGGGAAGATATCCGAGAGCATCGTGAGGTCCAGGATCTTCTCGAGCGCCTGGTCGCGGTCCGGGAACTTCAGCAAATTGAAGTCCGCGAAGGGCACCATGACGTACTCGGCCTGCCCGCCGACCCAGCCGCCCATGTCGACGTAGCCGTAGGCAGATCCAGCGCGAGCGGGGTTGACGTTCAGACACACGCCTGTCTTGCGCTCGTTACAGTTGCGGCAGCGACCGCAGGCGATGTTGAACGGCACCGAGCAGATATCGCCAACGTCGATGAACTGGACGTCGTTGCCCTTCTCGATGACCTCGCCCGTGATCTCGTGCCCCAGCGTCTGCCCGACCGGCGCGGTGGTCCGGCCCCTCACCATGTGCTGGTCGGAGCCGCAGATGTTGGTCGAGACTATCTTGAGTATGACGGCGTGCGGGGCTTCCTTGGTCATCCCCATCGCGCTCGCGACCTCTTCGGGGACCTCGAGCTTGGGGTACTCGATGTCCTCGACCGCTACCTCTCCGGGTCCCTTGTAGACAACTACCCTGTTGTCCGCCATAGAGCGTTACCTCCAGTGAAGTGTTTTTACATGCTTATCTCTGACAAGCGTCGGCGAGCCGCCGACCCTGCTTGAAGCCTGTTGCTGGAGCAACCTCCCTTCCCTTTCCCCGACTTGTTTGCACGAATACCGTATCAGATAACCTCCAGCCGCACAATGTGAATAGAGCGGAGAACCACCGGGACAAAAGTCCCCCATCGCGGCGAGGTTTCGCGCCGGCGCGGGGACGGGTAGAATGCGGGAACCAACAGGTTCTTATCCACGCGCGAAAGGGGTGAGCGTGTTCCTCAAGGTGACGGAGAGAGAAGGGCTCTGGGCCAAGGTCAAGAACCACGTAGGCGTCTCGGTGAAGCATCCCGTGAGTCCCGTGACCCGGCAGATACGGT
The DNA here is from genome assembly GCA_035761765.1 of Rubrobacteraceae bacterium. Taxonomy (GTDB): domain Bacteria; phylum Actinomycetota; class Rubrobacteria; order Rubrobacterales; family Rubrobacteraceae; genus JALYGY01. The sequence continues at coordinate 520 of DASTQK010000190.1, read as the reverse complement.
CCCGCCTCTCCGACGAGGGCGTGAAGAAGTCGGTGAGCGTCTGCCCTTACTGCGCGGTGGGCTGCTCGACGCTCGTCTACCACCGCGACGGGCGCATAATAGACATCGAGGGCAACCCTGACAGCCCGATCAACGCCGGCACTCTGTGCCCCAAGGGCTCGGCTACCTTCGGGATGCACGTCTCTCCGCACCGCTGGACGAAGGTCCGCTACCGCAGGCCTTACTCGGATCACTGGGAGGACCTCTCGCTCGACGAGGCGATGACCATGATCGCCCAGAGGGTGAAGGAGACCCGCGACGAGACCTGGGAGGACACGGATGAGGAGGGCAGGAAGCTCAGCCGCTCGATGGCGGTCTGCTCCATCGGCGGGGCCACCATAGACAACGAGGAGAACTACCTCATAACCAAGCTCTTCCACTCTATGGGGTTCGTGCGCATCACCAACCAGGCGCGAATATGACACAGCTCCACGGTGCCCGGTCTGGGCATCACGTACGGTAGGGGCGGCGCCACCACCAA
>DASTQK010000189.1:0-11440 GCA_035761765.1 Rubrobacteraceae bacterium | reverse complement strand
TGAACCTCATCGAGTTCGAGGATCTGCGCGACGTTGTGCTCCTGGGGCACAGCTACGGTGGGCTCGTGGTCACGGGTGTGGCCGACCGGATACCAGAGCGCATCTCCGAGCTGGTGTACCTGGACACCGCGCCGCTCCCCGACGGCGCTATTTTGCTCGAGAAGTTCCCGCCCGAAGCTAGAGAGCGAGCCGAGGATCAGGTACAGGAGTTGGGCGAGGGCTGGAAGTTCCCGATGCCGCCGCCGGAAGAGTTGGCCAGCATGGCCAGCCTCGAAGGGGTAGACGAAGATCATCTGAGGCTGCTTTACTCCCGGGCTACCCCGCAGCCGTTTGGCACCTACACCCAGCCCTTGCACCTCGAGAACCCTGCCCGGGAAGCGCTGCCGAAGGTGGGCATCCTTTGCAGCTTCTCGCTGGATCAGGTCAAAGAGATGATCGCCAGCCCCAACCCCTTGTTCCGCGGACTCGACAGTCCCGAGTGGCGGTTCGTCGAGCTGCCCACTGGTCACTACCCGATGTTCTCCAGGCCCAAGGACCTCGCCGCGCTGCTCCTCGATCTTCGATCGGAGAAGCCCGTCAAGAAGGACGCTCGTGCGTCCTAGGGACAGCCTGTGCGAAGCTCCTGCGAAACGGACTCCGGGGCGGGCGTCGTAGCGTACCCCGGGCTTCCTGGCGTGCCGCTCATGGACCATCCCGTGGCCGACCCCACGCGCCCTGGCGTTCTGCCACAACGACCTCGGCGCAGAGCACGTGCTGGTGGACGCCGAGGCTAACACTATCACGGGTATCATCGACTGGACCGACGCTCAGCGCCTCGTCCACGCCGCGCGACGCAGCGTGCGCGATGCAGGATGGCCCCGGATGACCTCCGCGCAGACACGCTACTAGAGCAGTCTGCATTAGAGAGGTTCAATCGCCGTCCGCCGACGGCGCAGTCTTTGGAGGCTCGGTTATCCCGAAAACCGCTCTGGGTACGTATTCCGACCGGTCGCCAACCCCGGATTCTTATCGACAGCGTCGGCCTGCAGGGCAAAGAACGCACGCTCCTTGACAGATATCATCTAATGTTGCTATATTATATATACAGTACACATATGATAGAGATGCACGGGAGGAATGTCGGGCAAGCGCCTTGAGAGCACGAGTACAGGGGGAAAGGGAGGCATGGACGGATTCTTCGCTGAAGCGTTCTGGCTCGCGGGGAAGGAGATGAGGAAGACGTGGCTCTCCTACCCGCTGACCGGTCTGTTCGCACTATTGCTGGGTTTCTTAGTAGTACCGAGTGCATCCGGGGTCTTCGAGTTCGAGGGATTCGGAGCGGAGGGGCGGAGGATGGAATACCTCTACAACGCCTTCTTCGCCGACTACCTCTTCCTGATAATCTGCGCCTTCCTCGGGGTGAGGGCGATCTACGCGCCCTTCTGGCGGGACTCCTTCTACTCCAGGCTGACCTTACTCAGGAGCCTGCCGATCTCTGCGGAGAGCCTGGTGGCGAGCCGCGCACTATGTATGCTCTTCGCGTTCGTCCTCAACGTTCCGGCCTTCTTCGGGCCGGCTTTCTTCCTCTCCGACCTCGGGGAGCTCGGAGCATCTTACCTCCCTTTCGCATGCGTCTGGATCGGCTACTGCCTCCTCGCGTCTGGACTGTGGCTCCTCTTGGAGCTCACCGTGAGCCGCGAAGTCTACACCCGGATCTACTTCGGTCTCGCCGCGGCTCTCATAGCCGTCCTGGCCCTTCTCGAATGGAAGCTTGACCTTCGTTTAGTGGGAAGGATGGCCGAGCTGGCACAGAGCTACGGGGCGGTTCTCGCTGTCTTCTCGGTCCTCGCCGGTGCCGCAGCCTTCGCGTTCATGTCGCGGGTGAGTATCCGCTGCCTCGAGACGAGGGACCGCTCGGTATGAGCTCGGAGAGGGCGCAGCCGAAGCGGCCGCGCATCCCGGTGCACCTCTCGATGGGCGACCCGGAACCGATGTACCGGCAGATCGAGTCGCAGCTAAGGGACTTCATCCTCTCCGGCCAGCTCGAGCCCGGAACGAGGCTTCCCTCCATGCGGGCGTTGGCCCACGACCTCTCCTGCAGCGTCATCACTACACGTCGGGCCTACGAGGACCTTGAGAGCGAGGGCTTTATCCGCACCAGGCAGGGTATAGGAACGGTCGTCGCGGAGATTTCCGAAGAGAAGATGGCCGCCTATCGCCGCGAAGCGGTGGACGGCGCCATGGGGGAAGCCGTCAGGGCCGGACGGCGCGCGGGTCTCACCGAGGAGGACTTGCGCGACATCCTCGAGGAGACGTTACAGAGAGAAGTTGCCAGCGTTCATCAAAGGGGGACGCCATGACAGAGACAGCGGTCCTCACACTCAAGGACGTGAAGAAGTCCTACGGTCACTTCGAGCTCGGTCCTGTGGACCTCGACCTAGAGCCGGGCTACGTCGTAGCCGTAGTCGGTCCCAACGGAGGCGGCAAGAGCACCCTGATGGGGATGCTGATGAACCTCATCCAGCCCAACTCCGGCGAGCTCAGGCTATTCGGCGGCACATACCCGGACGACGAGGTCGCAATAAAGCGAAGGGTAGGCTACGTCCCGGAGCGCCCTGTCGGATACGATGGGATGAGCGCGAACTCTTTAAGCGAGTTCTTCTCCCGCTTCTACCCGAAGTGGGACCATAGGCTCTACGAAGACCTCCTCAAGCGTGCAGGCATAGATCAGGGCAAGAGGTACGACAAACTCTCCAGGGGGGCGCAGCGCCGCCTCTCCTTCGCGCTGGCACTGGCATCAGGCCCCGACCTCCTCCTCCTCGACGAGCCGACGTCGGGCGTCGACCCCCTTGGCTGCAGGGAGATGCTCGAAGACATCTCGCGTTTCATGGAGGGTGGCGACAAGACGGTCGTATTCGCAACTCACGTAATGGAGGAAGTCAGGCGCAGCGCCGACTACGTTCTCTTCCTCGCGGACGGGCAGTTCTTGGGTCTCTACGGGAAGGACAAGCTCCTCGAAGAGTGGAGGATCTTGTGGGTGGACAGAGAGCCTGAGGGAGACGTTCCGGGACTCGTCGAGGTCGAGGGCGGTAGCCCGGCTCGCATCGTCTGCGACTCGCTGCAGGAGACAGGGCAAGCACTCTTCGCGCAAGACATACGGATCGTCCGTAGCGGGGTGTTGGACCTGGAGGAGGTACTCTCCCACCTCATGCGCCAGAAGCAGGGGAGGGAGCACGGCGTGAGCGGCCGCAGATCTCGAGTCTAGGTCTCCCCGAGTGGGTGGCGCGCTTGCCCGGCGAGAGGGTCACGGGTCAACTGACTTTACCGCGAGGAAGTAGGCGGGACGTTTGGACTTCGACACGACAAGAGGCGGGGACGGCTTCCGTCGGGAGTCCGGTCGTGTTCCCAACCTCGCTACGGTGAAGGCGGGTCGCCCGTCGCCGGAAGACGAGGCGTTCAGGATCCCCGCCGGATCCAGAAAGGCCGCCCTGGTGCACCTGGCGCTCGAAGCCTGGCGCGCGGGCCTTCTCGACCCCAGGGCGCTGGGCGAGGTGCGTGGCAGAGAGGTCGACCAAGCGGGGTTGCAGCGCGCCCTCTACCGCTCCTCGATGGGCGAGATCGAGCACACTCTCGGTCCCGTAGTGAGAGGTCGCCGCCTCGTTGTGGAGGGCCGCCTCGCAGGCACGGGACGCACGGCGCTGGAGAGACTCGGCGTAGAGGTCGAGGAGCTCAGGCTGGATGACGAGAAGCGCTATATAGACATGACCCCCGCCATCTTCGTCCTCGCCGCGATAGCCATGGCCGTCCGCTACATAAGTCTTGGCCTCGACGACCAGGACCTCTATATCCTTGCGGGCATCGCCTTCGCCCTGATGTACGGACTCAGGCCCTTCTTCTTCAAGATGCAGAGGCCAAGGGACCAGTAGCAGTGAAGGTCGTTACACACCTGATCTTCGCCGAGTGCTGCTGGTTCGCTACCTCGGCCATCTTCGACGTACACTATGAAACCCCTGCCGTCCTCGCAACCGCGGCGACCGCGGTCCTCCCGGACGCAGATCACCCCAGGAGCTGGCTAGGTCACCAGCTCGGCTCCATCTCCGAGGAGCTCAACCGCCTCTTCGGTCACCGCGGCTTCTTGCACAGCCTGCTCGCGCTGATGCTCGTCACCCTGGCACTCGGCTTGCCGCTGTGGTGGATCACCGGCCGCATCTCCCCGGCGACCGCCGTCTTCGTGGGCTACGGCTCCCACCTCTTCGCCGACATGATGACTTTAGGGGGCGTCAGGCTCTTCTGGCCCTCGCGCCTCATCGCCGTCTTCCCCGGCCGCGACGACTACCGCGTAAGAACCGGGGGCAGCTCCGAGCGAGTGTTCGTGGCCTTCGCCCTCGTCTTCGCCCTGCTTCTCTACCCGGTCTCCAGGGTAGGCTTCGAGGGGCTTATCTACCGCCTCGGCGGCTCGGACCAGCTCTACGGGACGGTGACGAAGGTGTCAGACGGCGACACTATCACGGTAGAGATAGGGGAGAGGAGCACCCCCGTGAGGCTCATCGGCGTGGACACCCCCGAGACCGTAGCTCCCGACCAACCGATCGGGTGCTTCGGGCACCGGGCCTCAGACTACACCAGGCAGACCTTGACCAAGCGCATCGTCCGCCTCGAGATACCCCGCATCGGCGACTCCGAAGACGCCTACGGGCGCACTCTGGCCTACGTCTACCTCGACACCAACGGCGACGGACGCTACGAGCACCTCTTCAACGAGGACCTCATCACCTCAGGGTTAGCACGCACCACCACCTTCTCCCACGCCCACCGCCGCGAGTTCGAGCGGTTGCGGGAGGAGGCCGAGTCCCGAGAGGTAGGGCTCTGGAGGGCGTGCCCCGACGTCTCCACCTAGAGCGGAAAGTCACCTCCTGCCCCGCACGCGACGGATCACCCACTCCACCGTGCCTTGCACGATAACCCTGTCCGCCGGGACCACTATGTCCTCGTGGGCGCCGTTGCGCGCCTCGAGCCTCACCGTAGTGCCCCGCCGGCGCAGGACCTTGACCGTCGCTTCTTCCTCCTTGCCCAGAACGAGCGCCGCGACCACCGATCCGTCCGGCGGCGAGGGGCTCTCCTCGACTATCAGGAGATCACCCTCGTCTATGCCGGCGCCCGTCATGGAGTCGCCCTTGGCCTCCAGTAGGAAGCGTCTCCTGCCAGACCGGGGCGTCAGAAGCTCGGCCGCCAGAGAGTAGGGCTCCTCGTTCGCTGTTGCTTCGAGACCGCGTCCGGCGGCGATCCTGCCCAGCAGCGGACGTGTCGAGACCGCGTCCCAGCCCTTCTCGGTGAGCCTCAAAGGGCGCCGCTTGCGGCCAGGGATCCTGCCCCGCTCCACGTACCCGTTCTCCTCGAGCCCGAGCAGGTGGTGGTGGACGGTCTGCGAGCTCTTGAGGCCGACGGCCTCGCCAACCTCGCGCACCGCGGGCGGCCCCTCCGTGGGGTCCCTGCGCGCCAGGAACTCCAGTATCCGTAGCCGACTAGGGTGCAGTTCCTCGGTCACTAGACGCCTCCTGAGCCCCCACTCTAGCGCAAGGAACGCTTGCAGTCAAACATATGTTTGTTGTAGAGTAGAAAAGGACAGATGAAGAAGAGGAGCGCCCCCTGCCCCGGGCCCTCCGGCGGACCGTACCACAGTGGCCAAACCGAGGCGGTCCTTCGGGGGTTTGATAGGGACAGAGAACGCTCGCCCTTACCGCTGGATTGTACCGGACGGGGCCGGCTTTCTCACCCCTTTCGGGCGAAGCCGGGCGCTGCTCCTGGGGAGAGGAGGGAGCTTGCTCGCGACGGTATCCGAGATCCACTGCTACCCGGTGCGACCGCCTGGTTTCGAGGAGCCGCTCTTTCCCACCGCCGAGTCCAGGAGAACCATTGCGGAGCACCTGGCGAGCGCCCCGTGGCTCTCCCGGGGGTCGGGACTGCCGGGAGGGAATGGCCGGACCGCTCGTCGCTGCGAAGAGCCCGCGCACGTGCTTCGACGGAACGACGGCCGGGCGTACCTGGTGAGACGCTGCGGGAAGGAGTGCCGCAAGGGCCACCTGCGCAAGAGGCGGGTGGTGCGGGTGCTCGAGCGCTGGCGGGAGGTGGGGTCCTGGTGGGATGCACAGCAGAGCGTGGACCGGCTCGTCTTCCGGGTTCTGCTCGCGGGAGGGGCGGTGGTGGACCTCGCGCTCGAGCGGCCCTCCGGGGAGTGGCTGCTCATGGGCGTGGTGGATTGACAGGCCAGGGCTTCGCCCACCTTCACGTCAGGAGCGGCTTCTCCTACGGGTTTGGGGTCGCCGCCCCCGCCGAGCTCGCCACCGCCGCCGCGGAGCTGGGCATGGAGGCGCTCGCCCTCACCGACAGGGACGGCCTCTACGGCATCCCGCGGTTCTTCGAGGCGGCCGCCGGGGTGGGCGTCTCCCCGGTCGTGGGCGCCGAGATAAGCGTGGCGGAGCCGGGGAACCCCGGCGGGCACCTGGTCCTCCTCGCCGACGGCATGGCCGGGTACCGCTCCCTCTGCCGGATCATCACCCGCTACCGGTGCGGCTCCGAGGACAGGCGCAGTCCCCTCTGTCCGCTCCCGGTACTGCTGGAGCACCCGGAGGGGCTCGTCTGCCTCACGGGCGCGGTTCAGTTCGGGTACGTGCCGCGCCTGGCGCTCTCCGGGCGGGAAGGGACGGCGGACCGGGCGCTGCGTGAGCTACGGGAGGCCTTCGGGAGGGACCTCTACGTCGAGCTCACAGACGACCGGACCGCGGGGAGCCGGAGGCGGATGGGGCGGGTCGCGGAGCTCGCCCGGCGCCACGGACTACCGGTGCTCGCCACCAACGAGGTAGCCTACCTGAGACCAGAGGAACACAAGCTCCACGACGTCCTCGTGGCCGCCTCGAACCTGAGGGCTCTCCCCGGCCCCGGCTACCGGACGACAGACCAGCTCTACCTCAAGTCGCCGGAACAGGTGGAGAGGTTGTTCCGCGATCGCCCTGAGGCCATGAGCAACGCGGCAGAGGTGGCCGAGCGCTGCGCCGGGGCGGTGGACCTGACGGGGGAGGTCCATGTTCCCTCCGTCCGGCTGCGTGGGGGCGAGACGGCTCGAGGGAAGCTCGCCCGGCTCGCGCTGCGGGGGGCTAGAGCGAGGTACGGGCACGTCGAGGGGCGGGTGCGCGCCAGGCTGCTCAGGGAGCTGGGGTGCATAGAGGAACTCGGCTTCGCCCCCTACTTCCTTATCGCGCGCGAGGCCGCTGAGATAGCACGCGAGAAGGGGGTGCCCGTGACGGGCAGGGGGAGCGCGGCCAACTCCCTCGTCTCCTACTGTCTGGGGCTCACGCGCCCCGAGCCCTTCTCCAACCGCCTCCTATTCGAGCGCTTCATGCACGAGTTCCGCTCGGACGCCCCGGACATAGACCTGGACCTCTGCTCAGTGCGCAGGGACGAGGTCCGCGACGAGCTCGCCCGGCGATACGAGGGCTACGGCGTCGCGGTGGCGGCTACGGCGCAGACCATGTCGCTGCGCGGCGCCGTCAGGATCGCGGCCAGGGCGCTCGGCCACACCCCGAGCGAGATAGACGATCTCAGTAGACACGTGCCGACGCGCTTTCGGGACCGCGGACGGACCTACAACCCGCTCTCCAGCGGAGCCTGGGAGGAAGCACTCGCGGAGCCCGCCATGCGCGGCCATCTTCTACAGGACACCGAGGAGCACGCTCTCCTTTTGGAGATATCGGGCAGGCTTGCGGGCCGCCACCTCCAGGCCGGCACCCATAACGGCGGCCTCGTCTTTGGCAACGAGAGCCACCACCTCTCCGAGCTCGCTCCTGTAGAGCCCACGGCCATGCCCGGCCTCCTCAGGGTCCAGTACGACAAGGACGACCTGGAGTACGTGGGGATGCCCAAGCTGGATCTCCTGGGACTCCGGATGCACACGGCGCTCTACGAGGCCGGCGTCCTGGCCTCCAGAAGGCTGGGCAGAAAGGTGGACCCCTACGACCCGCCGCCCGAGGACAGGGAGACCTACGCCCTGATCCGGACCGGCAACAACGCCGGGATGTTCCAGCTGGAGAGCCCGGGCCAGATGCACCTGTCCAGACGCCTCGAGCCCCGCCGCTTCTCCGACCTGGTCGCCCAGATAAGCCTCTTTCGGCCCGGCCCGGTGAGGGGCGACCTGGTGACCCCCTACGTCTTGAGGAGGCAGGGTAGAGAACAGTACTCGGTGCCGCTGCCCGAGCTCGGGCCCGTGCTGAGATCCACCTACGGGGTTCTTATCTTCCAGGAGCAGGTCCTGGAGATAGCGTGCGTGGTCGCCGGCTTCTCGCTCGCCGAGGGAGACCAGATCCGGCGCGCCATGACCCGCGAGCGCGGACCCGGCGCCATGAAGGCGCTCAGGGAGGAGTTCGTCTCCCGCGCCGTCGCGCGCGGTGTTCCCAGGGGAGTGGCTCGCGAGGTCTTCTCCTGGACCGAAGGGTTCGCAGCCTACGGCTTCTCCGCCGCCCATGCCGCCTCCTTCGCAGAGCTTGCCTACGCATCGGCCTACATGAGGACGCACTTCCCGGCCGAGTACCTCGCCGCCGTTCTCAACTCCCAGCCCATGGGCTTCTACTCCCCGCGCGCGATCCTCAACGAGGCGCGCAGGATCGGGCTCTCGATATTGCCCCCGGACGTCCACCTCTCCGGCGAGGGCTTCACCGCGGAGGATAGCGAAGCTGGCGCGGCCCTCCGGGTGGGCCTCAAGTACGCCAGGGGTCTCTCCAGGAAGGCCCTCTCCTCCATCCTCGCGGAGAGGAGCAAGGCTCCCTTCTCCTCCACGCTGGACCTGTACGGGAGGACCGAGGTCGGGCGCGGCGCTCTAGAGAACCTCGTCAAGGGAGGCTTCCTCGACGCTCTCTCGCCTACGAGGGACGCCGGCGGGCGTGCCGCGCTGCTGGCGGAGGTCAGCATCTTGCCGAAGAAGCCCAGAGCCCCCTCGCGGCGGAGCCAGGACGAGTTGCCTCTCCCGCACCCGGCGCGTCGCACCCGGAACCGACGGGTGGACGTCGTCGAGCTGCGAGGGCCGGGCTTCCTGCGCCTCTCGGCCGAGCGGCGCGAGACGATGGAGTGGGAGTCGCTCTCCCTCAACGTCTTCCGCCACCCGCTCTCTGCGTACCGCGGGGCGCTCCGCGGGCTCGGGGTCACGCCGAGCCGGGAGATCCTCGAGCTGCCCCACGGCACCCGGGCACGGGCGGCCGGGCTCCTGGAATCCTTGCAGAGGCCGCCTACAAAGAGTGGACGACCCGTGTACTTCCTGCTCATAGAGGACGAGGCCGGGCTGTTCCAGGCCACCATCTTCGAGGGCGTCTACAGGAGGGATGGTCACGTGCTGCACCAGCGCGGCGCCTTCCTCCTCGACGGCAAGGTGGAGCAGGACGAGAGGCGCGGGTTCTCCTTTCTGGTCGAGCGGGTGCGGGATCTCTCGGAGGGACTGGAGACCGCAGGAAGGGTGCCGGAGCCCCGGGCAACTCCCTCCTCGGGTGCCTTCTTGCGGGCGAAGCGGCGGGGGAGGAGAGCAGGATAGTAGGCACTCGAACGAATACATGACCCGGCGTGCTGATAGGGGCTCCTAGGCCGCAGTCCAACCGCCGTCGACGAGCAGCACGGTCCCGGTCACGAAGCTGGAAGCCCGGGAGGCCAGGAACACTGCCGGTCCGACTATCTCCCACGCCTCCCCGAACCTCCCCTGGGGCACTCGGCGGACGACGTCCTCGTACCACTCGCGGTCCTCCATGATCTGGCGCACCAGCGGGGTGGCGAAGTACGCCGGGGCCAGGGCGTTGACCTGGATGTTGTGCGGTGCGAACTCCAGCGCGAGCACCCTGGTGAGCTGCACCACGGCGCCTTTGCTAGATGCGTAAGCCGCCTGGCGTTCCATGGCGACGAGGCCGAAGATGGAGGCCATGTTGATGATCTTGCCGCGGCCGCAGGCGACCATGAGCTCTCCGAAGGCCTTGGCGCAGTGGAAGATCCCCTTGAGGTTCACGTCCAAGACCTCCGTGAACTCCTCGGGCTCCAGCTCGAGCGCGGGCTTGCGGCGGTTGATGCCTGGGACGTTTACCAAGACGTCCACCCGCCCCGCCCACGACAGGACCTCCTCGGCACAGGCGCGCACGCTCTCCCAGTCCCGTACGTCTACCCCTATGGCCGTGCTCTTCTTATCCATCTCGGTGATCTTCTTCGCCGTCTCTCGAGCGCCCTCGAGGTCGATGTCGAGGCAGGCGACTTCAGCCCCGAAGCTCGCGTACCCCAGGGCGATGGCTTTGCCAAGCCCCGAAGCCGCCCCCGTCACGACGGCGCGTTGGCCATCGAGGCGGAAGATCCGAGCAATGTCCTCCGGCAGATCGGCTGCATGAACAGTATCCTCCGTCACGCTGATCCCCTCTCCTGGTCGGGCTTTACCGCACGAGTCGCCGGCATCCTAAGGAGTGCCCTCGCAACGGTCAACCAGCGTTCGTCGTGGCGTGGCTTGCCAGGACGCCCCCTCTCGAGTACGGCCAGCATCTGGCGTCCACCCTCTGCAGTAGTCTCTAGATGCTACCCTGATCTCCGGAGAGTAGGCGGAGATAGGGGCATAGGGAGCATGCGCGTTCTTCTGACCGGTGCCACCGGATACATAGCTGGCCAGCTATTGCCAGCCTTCCGCGAGCTTTACGACCTCAGGCTCCTGGACGTGCGCGAGGAAGATGGCTCCGGCCGACGCGTCGAAGGCATCGAGGTCGCAGATCTTCTGATCGACGACCGCTCCAGGCTGGAGCCGTACTTCGCGGACGCCGAGGTCGTGGTCCACACCGGTCACCGCAAGCCTGCCGGCACGGATCCTCAATCCCAGTACGACGTCGAGCGTAGCAACGTGGACATGATGCAGCGCGTCTACCAGCTCTCGCTAGAGTGCGGGGTGCGGCGGGTGGTGGCTGCTAGCACCAACCAGGCGGCCAAGTGGTACGAACAACCATACTACGCTGGATTGAAAGACCGGGTCTCCCCCGAAGACTACCCGCGTCCCGAAAGCTTCTACGGTTGGGCCAAGGCTGCCTACGAACCGCTGGGATTCCTCTATGCCTGCGGCAGCCTGGGGCGCAAGCTGGAAGTCATACAGATCCGCATAGTAGTCCCGCGCGAGATAGACGCCGGGCTGTTCGTGGATGAGCCGCCCGAGCGCTACGTTCGTGAGCTGGCCGGCTACATCAGCGAGCGCGACATGCAGCAACTCTTCTGCAAGTCCATCGAAACGTCTGAGGTAGAAGACGAGTACGGGGTTCCGTTCCACATCTTCTACGGCGTCTCCAACAACGCCCGTACTTTCTGGAGCATCACCAACGCCCGTAAAGTGATCGGGTACGAACCCCAGGATGATTCAGAGATGCGCTTCGCCGAGGACATCGCCCGCCTACTGCACCGGAGAACCTGAGAC
>DASTQK010000188.1:0-11595 GCA_035761765.1 Rubrobacteraceae bacterium | reverse complement strand
CATACCGCCTCGGATTTCGGCGAAGAGCTCGTGGACCTCATCTTCTGGCAGAAGCGTGCCGCGGAACGCTGACCGTCCCGACAGACGGATGCCGAGACAGCACGTCGAGAAACCGCCTTCCAACACTCCCGGTGTTCGCTCGAGGAGACGGGGTCGAATTGGCGACTGCACCGCGAAGCTGGAGGGTTCGATCCCGGTCGTTACGCCCGAACCGGAGCGTGCTCCAGGTACGGGACGGTCATGGGGCCCTCGGGCAGGACCGCAACGGGTGCGTCCCGGCCGATGTTCTCCAGCTCCTCCGAGACCCTCGCCGTTAGATCCGATACGGGTTCGAGATGCACGCGCCGGACGTCATCGGGGGGTATCTCGCTATACAGCGCGACCCTCGCCCGCTGCAGGATCAGGGCGAAGAGCTGCACCTGCCACTGGTCGAACACCGAGAACCCGGGCGAGTAGATGGACTTTAGCATCGCCTCCGGCGAGGCGTGCTCGAGAAGCATCTGGCGGAAGTTGCCGTGGTTCGGGAAGCCGTCGTTGCAACGCGAGGCTGAGACGATCAGACCCCCCTCGGAGACGACCTGGTAGGCTGCCGACATGCCCTTCACAGCCTGGTAGAGATTCTGGTCCAGCGGGTAGCCGCCGTTGGTGGTGACCACCACCGGGAACTCCCTCTCGCAGGCGACCATTACCGAGGCCTTGTTGGCCTCGCAGCCCCTCTCGTGGGCCGCCTGCACCTCGCCGCAGTAGAAGCCCGTGATATCCCTCTGCCGGTTGATCGTGACGTTCACGAGGAAGTCCACCGGCAAGAGGGAGCCGTTGGCCCTTATCTGGTCCTGCGTCGGGTTGTCCTCCATGACCCCCCACGTGCTGCGGGCGTGGCCGATGACCGAAGCCCGGTGGTAATGCATGATCGAGTCTATATCCGCCACAGCCGGGAAGACGCCTTTGTACCCGCCTGAGAACCCGGCCATGAAGTGCGGCTCGATAAAGCCAAGCACGATGCGCCTGTCGGCCTCGACGTACTCGCGGTTCATGTACACGTTGCGTCCCTCCGGCGACGTGCCGGCGAACGCCAGGGTGCGCGGGTCGTGAGCATCGTGGTTCACGATCCGGTAGCCGGAAGCCACCTCCCGCCCCACCATCAAGGCGAGCTCCTCCTGGGTGTTGGGCCTGTGAGAGCCGGTACCGTTTATGATCGTGAAGTTCTCGGGCGGCACGTGCGAGAGTTCCTCGAACAGCCAGGGTAGCAGCCTATCCGAGGGCAACGGGCGGGTAATGTCCGGTATCACCACGGCGACCCGGTCTGCGGCCCCGATGGCCTCCCTGAGCGGAGCGGAGCCGACGGGATCCCGCACAGCCTCGCGGAAGGCCGCGGTCTCGTCCTCCAACCCCCTCTCGTGCTTCGTCCTCAGCACGGTCACGTCAGGGGACGGTATCTCCACGCAGATCTCTCCCCTGCCGTACTGCAACCGGGTCTCCAACGTCCGAAACCTCCTCCAGATATCCCCCGCCGAGTCCCGCAAGGCCTTCCCTCGAGATCTACCCGCACGCGAGGGCATCAAACCCCGGACCAGGAGCCGTAAAGCGGTCTTGCGGTGAGTACGAGCGTTCGGGCAAGAGGTTTTCAAGGGATGCCCCTGGCGGGGCGCTCTTTCCCGACTCTCAAAGCCTCTATGAAGCCTGCTGGCCCGCGGAAGGCGCAACCCTCTTGCAAACCGCTTTCAATATGTTGCTCTTCCGCCGCTCACGTCGTAGCACTGGCCCGTCACGAAGCTTGCGGCGTCGGAGGCCAGGAAATGGACCACGGCGGCCACCTCCTCGGGGCTGCCCATGCGGCCCATCGGGACCTTGCTCTTCATGTAATCGATCGCCTCGGGCTGGAGCTGGTCGAGCAGGGGCGTCTCGATAACCCCTGGAGCTACGGCGTTGACCCTGACGCCGTCGGCGATCACCTCCTTGGCCAGCGCTTTGGTCAGGCAGATCACCCCGGCCTTCGAGACGGAGTAGGGGATCATGTTCGGGTTGCCTTCCTTGCCCGAGATGGAGGCCACGTTGACTATCGCGCCGCTGCGGCGCTCGCGCATGTGAGAGACCACCGCCCGGCAGCAATAGAAGACGCCGGTCAGGTTGAGGCCAAGCACCTTCTCCCAGTCCTCGTCGGTGGTCTCCCAGAGCGGGGCGTCGCGCCCTGTTATACCGGCGTTGTTCACCAGTATGTCTACAGTGCCGAAGGCGTCGAGCGTACGCTCGACCATCGCGCCGACCCCGGTCGGGCTGGTGACGTCCGCGGCCACCCCGGCAGCCTTGCCTCCTCCCTCGCGCAGCCGTTCGGCGGCTGCGGCGGCGCCATCTTTGGCGATGTCCGCGACCATCACCTGCGCACCGGCCCTCGAGAGGCGCTCGGCGATCGCGAACCCTATCCCCCGCGCCGCCCCGGTGACGATCGCGACCCTTCCCGGCAGTTCCAGGAACACAGTCTGACTCCTCTCGCTACACTCACCATGCAAGCCTCGTGGCCGCCGGCCCTACCCGCTATCTGCCAGGTGTCCCCGGAACACGCGGATGACCCCGGAGTCGTCCTCGGCGCCCAGGCCCGCCTCGCGGCCCGCCAGGTACGCCCCCAGCGCCGCGGAGGCCAGCGGGGTCTCGAAGCCCCGCTCCTCGGCGGCCCTGCGCACGAGGCCCATGTCCTTCACGAAGATGTCCAGGGCGCTCTTCGGGGGCACGAACTCCTCTCTGAGCATCCGCTCGCCGCGGTCCTCGAGCATGAAGGAGTTGGCGGCACCATGCCGGATGGTCTCGAAGACGAAGCGCGGGTCCAGGCCCAGCGCCTCGGCGTAGGCCAGCGCCTCGCCCGCCGCCGCGATGTGCACCCCGCAGAGGAGCTGGTTGACGAGCTTGACGGCCTGCCCGTCGCCCACCCGCGCACCGCAGTGGACCACGCTCGAGCCCATAGCCTCCAGGACCGGGCGCAACTCCTCGAAGAGGTCCTCAGGTCCGCCGGCCATTATGAGCAAGTCCCCTTTCTCGGCCCGCGCCACGCCCCCGCTCACGGGCGCGTCCAGCGCCCGCAGCCCGCGCCCGGCCAGGCCCCGGGCGAGCTCGCGCATAGCCTCGGGACCTATCGTGCTCATGACGACTACGGCGGCGCCCTCCGGCAGAGCCTCGGCGGCGCCCTCCTCGCCGAAGAGCACGCCCTCCGCCTGCTCGGTGTTCGCCACCATCAAAACGAGCGCCTCGACGCCTGTAGCCACCTCCTGCACGGACGACGCGCTTGCGGCGCCGAGCTCGACGAGCGGCCGGACGCGCTCGTCGAGGACGTCGAAGACCCCGAGCTCGAAGCCCGTCAGCCTCTTCGCCATGGGGAGACCCATAGCCCCCAGCCCCACGAACCCAAGACGTTGCACAGCCACGACTCCTTCCCTATCTCCAGCCGAATGCGGAGAGCTTCGCCTCCGCGACCTCCTGCACAGCCTCCACGACGCCGTCGCCGAGGCCCTTCAGGTTCAGCTTCGCCGCCTTCGCGCCGAGTTCCTCCCTCAGGCGCCGGAAGTACGCCGCCCGAAGCTCGGTGTTGACGTTGAACTTGGCTACCCCCAGCGAGACCGCGTGCCGCAGGTCCCCCTCGGGGAGCCCGGAGGCGCCGTGCAGCGAGAGGGGGACCGGGTTCGAGCCCCGGATCTCTTTAAGCCTCCGCCACTCGAGCTTCGGGGCGCCCGAGTAGTGGCCGTGGACGTTGCCCACCGCCACCGCAAGGCAGTCCACACCGCTCTCACCGACGAACCTTGCGGCCTCGCCCGCATCGGTCGCCTCGCCGCTCAAGGTCTCGCCCGCCTCATCCTCGTGACCCTCGACCCTGCCGAGCTCGGCCTCGACCCCGACGCCGCGGGATCGCACCGAGCCCACCACGGTCCGGGTGAAGGCGAGGTTCTCGCCGAAGGGGAGCTTCGAGCCGTCGGCCATCACGGCGTCCACCCCGCAGCCGGCGGCTCGCTCTATCAGGCGCTCGTCCCGGACGTGGTCGAGCTGCACGAGGACGTCGGCCGAGGAGCCCCTGGCCGCGGCCCCGAACGCCCGCACGAGCCGCTCGCCGCCTTCCGCCCCGAAGGACGCCGGGCTCACGAGGACTACCACCGGCGCCCCACGGGACTCGGCGGCCCTCACCACCGCCTCGAAGCCCAGCAGGTCGTAGCAGGTGAATGCGCCGACGGCCCGCCCCACCGCCTGCGCCCGGGCCAGAACCTCCCCGAACCTGGTCTCCACCGGGACCTACCGCTCCCCCCGCAGGACCTCTATGACCTCGGCCAGGGAGCTCGGGCCGCCGACGTTGCCGGGGAAGATCACGTACGGCAGCCCCGGGAAGTCGTTCTCCTCGGGCAGGATCCAGACCGGCACGATCCCCGGTGGCAAGAGCGGCCCCGCCACCTCGGCCCTCCGGACGCCCAGCCCCTTCGTGGCGATGTCGCTTGAGGTGATCCCACCCTTCGCCACCACGAAAGACAGCGGCAGCGCCCGGTCCACCCGCCGCATCACCTCGACCAGAGCACCCGAGACCGCGGCACCGATCTCGAAGTTCGTGAGCCCCGCTTCGCCGGCTGTCACGAGCTCGCGGCTGGTGTAGACGACGACCTCGGAGGAGACCAGCGAGTGGTTGACCTCCTCGACCACACGTGCCAGCTCGGCCTCCCTGCTCCCGGGCTCCAGGAGCTGCGGAACCGACACCTCGACGCCGAGAAGTCCATCCAGCGCGAGCGCCCCCTCGAGCTGGCGCGTCGTCGTGGGAACGTAGGATCCGACGAGAACGAGCCCGTGCCCCTCGCCGGAGCTCTTGCGGTAGAGGTCATCGGTCCCGAGAATCTTCGGCGCGGTGATGCCTCCGCGCGTCCGCACGAAGGACGGCCCCGTGCGGTAGAGGAACCGCCTGCCCTCTTCCTCCGCCGCGAGCAGCCCCAGCACGAAGACCTCCAGGTCCGCGTAGGCGACCGCGTTGAGTACCACCGGCCTCCCCCCGCTCGCTCGCGCGAGGATCTCCGCGACGCGCTCGGGACCGCCCTCGCGGAGGTCCGTGAGGCCCACGCTCAGGACCTCCGAGGCCGCAAGCTGCCCCCTCGTCTTCTCCTGGACCCACGCCTTGAGGTCCGAGGAGCGGTACCCGAAGCTGTGATCGGAGGCGAACTCCGTCTCTCCCGCCGCAACCAGCCGGCCGTCCTGCCTTACCCAGTGCACGTCGTCCACCGTGACCCTGCCGGCCTCGAAGAACGCCGGGCAGATCACGAGCCCGTCCGGCTCGCGCCCGCCCTCCCGGAGCGCTTCGGCGAGCGCGTCGGTCTCGGCCGGATAGTGGCCCCGCAGGGTGGAGTCGCTGCGGCTCACGACGTCGAAGTCCGTCCCCGGCCCGGCGGCTCCCAGGAGGTTGCGGGCGATCTCCCCATTCAGGGCGACGGCTTCTCTCTCCGGGAGGCTGCGGGAGTTGGTGAGGATGTAGAAGGTGGGGCTCGGCTGTTCGAGCGCCCAGCGCAGGTCCTCGACCGTCCAGGTGGTGAGGACCGGCACGCCGTGCACGCTCTGGACGCCGGTCGGGTCGTCGTCGAGGACGACCACGCGCTTGCCGCTCTGCAGCACGCGGCCCCGGATCTCCTCCAGGGCCCCCTCGATGCGCAGCTCGGGCGGCTGCGAGGCCAGATACCTTCGCTCGTCCACCGGAGATCCCGGCGCTTCTCCCCCTGATAGTCCACGCTCCATGTCCGCTAACCTCCCAGAGACGGATAAGAATCGAGCGATCTCCCTGCCAGAGAGCACCGGTAGCTCCTACTCGCCCGCACGCTGCGGTCCCGCGGGGATGCCGGGCAGGTATGCGCACCCCTGACCGGCGTCCGCGCGAAGGCTCACTCTATCGTGAAGACACCGGTGACGCTCAGGACCGTGTAGACGCCCAGCAAGGCGATGGCAAGGCTGCTGATGATGAGCACGGCGTTGAACAGGCCACCGCCGTAGAGCCGTCTATCTACCTCGGTGTTGCGCAGGTACCAGACCGCCACCACCACGGCCAGCAGGAAGATGCCGGTCATGACGCCGCCGATCTGCACCATGAGCACCGGCGACTGGATGAACAGGTAGGCGGCGCCCCAGATGATCGGCAGCGCAACGGTGAAGCCGCGGATCCAGCGCAACCGGGTGGGGGCATCGTTCCAGTCCAGGGCGCCCAGGGTGGCCAGGAGGTTGGTGTACATCCGCGACCAGCTCGGTATCGCGGCCCACAGAGTCGAGCCGAGCACCGCGATGGCGCCCACCAGGAAGAGGATGCTAGCCCACTCGCCTATAGCGTCGGTGTACATGCGCGAGAGGGTTGTGATCATCGCGTCGCCCTCGGGCACGAGGCCCTGCGGCTTGAGGACGGCGGCACCCATGATAAAGAAGGCCAGCGTGCCGAAGGTGTAGATAAACCAGGAGAGCATGGCGTCCTTGTACATGACGCTGATCCAGCCGTTGGCCCGCCGCGCCCACTCCTCGCTGCCGTCGTTCGGGCCCGCCCACCGGGCGTAACCCTTCTCGACGCACCAGTAGGTGTAGAAGGTGATCTCATCGGCCCCGACCCCGGTGATCCCGAACATGGCTATGGCCGCGCCCAGAGCGCCGGCGGGGATGGCCAAGGTGAGGCCGCCGAGGATATCGCTTCCGGTATAGGCGAACGGCGTCCACAGCAATCCTATGGCGATGATGATCGTGATTATTGAGAAGATCACGACGAGCAAGACGGCGCCGCGCTCGATCAGGCCGTAGCGGTTGGAGTAGAGCAGTGCGATGCTACCGCCGGCCACGATGATCGTCCAGATCAGGGTCGAGGTGAACCCCAGCGGGTCGCCGCCGATGGGTATCAGCACGCTGAATGCGACCGCCGCACCGCCGACGATGCCGCCGATCTGGAGCACCTTCGAGAGGGCAACCACGATCCACAGGATGTTGACCCACCCGATCCTACCGAACCTGGGCGGCACCTTGTTGTAGCCTGTGAGCGCCGGCTCGCCGGTCGAGATGGTCCAGCGAGCGAGCTCTATCTGCACGGCCACCTTGACGAGCGTGCTGAAGATGACCATCCACAAAATAGCGAAGCCGGCCTGGGCGCCGAGGGTCGTGGTGGCGATGAGCTCCCCCGAGCCGACGATCGAAGCGCTAAGGATCAAACCCGGCCCGAAGTACCGCAGGCTCGGCCCCCACCCCTTGGGCGGCTCCTTGATGCCCTCAGGGGTCAGATGATAGGCATCATCCCCACGCACCACAGCCGGTGACTCTACATCGGTCTGGTTCGTAGCCATAATTCTCCTTCCCCACGACCACCCGAACGCCACCGGCGTTCAGGCTGTCCCCGACCCCCACAAAACGGGCCCCGATCACCATCAGCCTAGCACAGCTGTGGGAAGAGAGATATACGAGAATCGATCCGTTAGAGGCAGCAGGACCACCCAAACAACTGCGCTAGAGCTCGACCTCACGCGCATCGCTTTCGTCCGCTAGCCGCTCGACCTCGTCAGGCCGAAAAGACGGACCACACGCGCCATCGCGCGGGAGCAGGCCTCGAGCACGTCGTCTATCACCTGCTCGTCCATCGCCGTGGAGGTGTTCATAAAACAACGCGGCGCGATGTAGACGCCCTCGTCGAGCGCCGCGAGGTGGAAAGCGGCCATCACCGGGCTCCCGAGGTTGAGGTCGGAGCAGGTGCGCACCTCACCCTGCGTCTCGAAGTTGAGGTGTACCAGGGAGCCGCAGCTAGTCACGACGGCGCCGAGCTCTGCCACCGGCGCGAATAGCCGATGCAGGCCGTCGGCGAGGCGCTCGCCGAGCGCGTTGAGGCGTTGGATCTCGTCTTTGGTAAGCAGGTCGAGCGCGACGCGGCCGGCGGCCATCGTCATGAGGTTACCGTTGAAGGTGCCGGAGTGGTGGAGGTGGTCGGGGAGCCGGGGGTCGAAGACGCTCATGACGTCCTCACGCCCGCCGAAGGCGCCGACGGGGAGGCCGCCGCCGATGATCTTGCCCATCGTCGTCAGGTCGGGACGGACGCCGAGGACCTCCTGGTAGCCGCCGGTGCCGAGCCTGAGGGTTATCACCTCGTCGCAGATGAGGAGCGCTCCGTGCTCGTCGGCCAGACGCCGCGCCGCCGCGAAGTAGTCCGGCTTCCCGGTGAGGACGCCTGTTCCGGTTACCGGTTCTAGGATTATCGCGGCGACGCTCCCGCCCTGCTCATCCATCGCGGCCTCCAGATCCGCGACGTCGTTGTAGTCGACCAGGCGCACCAGTTCGCGGACCCCTTCCGGCGTCGCCGTCCGGCGTCCGGGCAAGGCGTCCTGTGGCCAGGAGACCGGCACCTGCTCCCACATGCCGTGGTAGCCGCCTTCGGCCTTGATGATCTTCTCGCGACCGGTGAAGGCCCGGGCGGCGCGCACGGCCATCATCACGGCCTCGGTGCCGGAGTTGGTGAACCGGACCTTCTCGACCGACGCCACTCGGTCGACGATGCGCTCGGCGAGCTCGGCCTGCGCCTCGGCAGGGGCGGGGAACACAGTCCCGAGGGCCGCCTGCCTGCTCATCGCCTCGTTTATGGCCGGCACCGCGTGGCCGTGGACCGTGGCGGTGTAGTTGTTCAGCAGGTCCACGAACTCGTTGCCGTCTACGTCCCAGAGGCGGCATCCCGAGCCGTGCGATATCGCGAGCGGGTGGGGCGGGAAGTAGGCGAGCGAGCGCGTGTTTCCGCCCGGTATCGAGCGGCTGAGGCGCTCGAATAGCGCCCTGGATCTCCGGGTCTCGATCTTGTAGGTATGGGGCATCAGGTACCGGCTTTCAGGTCTACGGGCGGGAGGTCTCCGGCGGCGGCTACGTGGCAGGCCGCCAGGTGGTTCGGGGCGAGTTGCCAAAGAGATGGGATGTCTTTGCGGCAGTGGGGTTCGTGGGGTCCGGCTTCGCCGGATTGCAGGACGGGGCAGCGGGGGTGGAAGCGGCAGCCCGGGGGGACGTTCGCGGGGTCCGGGGGCTCGCCGGTAAGGACTTGATGGGTACGGCGGCGGCCTACCTCCGGGGTTACGGTGAGGAGGGAGCGGGTGTATGGGTGGAGGGGGTCGGTGAGGACTTTCTCGGTCGGTCCGAGCTCGACGATCTTGCCGAGGTACATTACGGCCACGCGGTCTGCGAGCGCCCAGGCAAAGGCCAGGTCATGGGTGATCAGAACCAGAGTCATGCCGATCTCGTCCTTGAGCTGGACGAGGAGCTTGAGGATCTCGCCTCGCACCGAGGCGTCGAGCATGGAGACTGGCTCGTCGCCCACGAGAACCTGGGGCTCGAGCGCGATGGCGGCAGCGATGACGACGCGCTGGCGCTGGCCTCCAGAGAGCTCGTGCGGGTAGTTGAGGAAGAAGCGCTCGGGCGGCCTGAGGCCAGCGCGCGAGAGGGCGCGCGCCACTATCTGCGTCTCGTCGCCCTCCAGCCCGTGGATGCGGACCCCCTCCGCGACCGCCTCGTAGACGCTCTGCCGGGGGTTGAGCGAGCCCATCGGGTCCTGAAAGACGACCTGGACCCGGCGGCGGAACTTCCTGAGCTCCGCGCCCCTGAGGCGCGCCGGGTCGAGCCCCGAGACCGAGACGCTCCCCGAGCTGGGCTTTACCAGACCGAGCAGCGCGCGGCCTAGAGTCGTCTTGCCGCAACCCGACTCCCCCGCGACGCAGAAGACCTCACCGGGCTCGACGTCGAAGGAGACGCCGTCCACCGCCCGCACCTCTTCTCCTGCTCCGATCAGGCGCCGGGAGAAGAAGCGGACCTCGAGGTCCCGGACCTCGAGCGCGGCGGCGTGCTCTCCGCCTGCCTCCGTCATGCTTCCTCCCTGGTGAGGAGGTGGCAGGCGGCGAGACGCGAGCCGTGCATCTGCAGGGGCGGGTCTATGTGGTCGCAGGGCTCGAAGGCGCGGGGGCAACGGGGATGGAAGGCGCAGCCCGGGGGCCTCGCAGCGGGGTCGGGCGGATCGCCCGGCAGGCCGGCGGGGACGCCGCGGGAATCCGGGGACCCTACCACGGGGAAGGCGCCGACCAGGGCTCTGGTGTAGGGGTGGCGGGGCGTGGTGAGGATCTCCGGGGCGGAGCCTTCCTCGACTATTCGTCCGGCGTACATGATCGCCACGCGGTCGGTAACCTGCGCGAGGACCGAGAGGTCGTGGGTGATGACCATCAGCGCTATACCCGTCTCCTCGCGCAGGCGTCCGAGGAGGTTGAGGATCTGGGCCTGGGTCATCACGTCGAGCGCGGTGGTGGGCTCGTCGGCGATCACGAGCGGCGGGTTACAGGCGAGGGCCATGGCGATCATGACGCGCTGGCGCATCCCGCCCGAGAACTCGTGCGGGTAGTCGTTCGCCCTGCGCGGCGCGATGCCGACCTGCTCGAAGAGCACTTCCATCCTGCGGCGGGCCTCGCCCTCGGCTACGCTCTCATGCAGCAGGATGGCCTCGACGACCTGGTCCCCGACGCGCTTGACCGGGTTGAAAGCGTTCATCGCCCCCTGGAAGATCATGGAGATCCCAGCCCAGCGCAACGCGCGTAGCCGCCCCGGCTTCGCGCCGACGACCTCCGTACCCTTGAAGCGGATCGAACCTTCGACGGTCGCGTTGTGCGGCAGCAACCCCAGGCAGGCCAGCGCGAGCGTACTCTTGCCACAGCCGGACTCCCCCGCGAGCCCCAGAGCGTCTCCCGGCCGGAGCGAGAGGTCGACGCCGTCCACCGCCGGAGCCTTCACGCCCCGCACCTCATACAGGACGCGGAGGTCTCTCACCTCCAGCAGGGTTCCCGCGGGAGCTACCGTCTTGCTCATCTCTCGCGCAACCTCGGGTCCAGAATCTCGTCGAAAGCGTAGCCGCACATCGTGAAGCCGAGCACCACGACGACGATGCAGAGGCCCGGCGGGACCAGGTACCACCAGGCGCCGAGCGATATCGCGCCCTCCGCAAACGCTGACTCCAGGATGCTGCCCCAGGAGACGCTGAAGGGGTCGCCCAGGCCCAGGAAGGAGAGCGTGGCCTCGGTGAGGATGGCGACCGCCACGACGAGGATGGTGTTGGCGAAGATGAGGGGGAAGACGTTGGGGAGGATGTGGCGGGCGACGATCTGGCGGTTGCTGGCTCCGAGGGCCCTGGCGCGCTCGACGTAGGGGCGTTCCTTGAGGGTCAGCACCTGGGCGCGCACCACGCGCGCCGTCCCCGCCCAGGTGACGAGCCCGATGACGAGCGCGATGACCAGGAGGCTGCGTCCCAGGATAGCGGTGAGCACGATAGCCAGGGGCAGAAACGGGATGACCAGGAACCAGTCGGTGATGCGCATGAGCAGGGCCCCGAACCAGCCCCCGAAGTAACCGGCGGCGATCCCCACGAGCGCGCCGATGACTATCGAGATCGCGGTGGCCAGGAACCCGACGAGCAAGGAGACCTGGGACCCCTGGATGACGAGGTCGAGCACCGAGCGCCCGAGCTCGTCGGTTCCGAGCCAGAACCGGGACGAGGGCGGCTCGAGTGGAGCCCCGGGCGCCTCCGTCACCGAGAGGCGAGACTCGGGGACCAGCACGTCGGCA
>DASTQK010000187.1:0-9964 GCA_035761765.1 Rubrobacteraceae bacterium | reverse complement strand
CTGCAGCCTAGCTTCCGAGCCCCGGCAGCGGAGCCTAGCTGCTTGCGGCGATGACCGAACTTTTCGCTGTGCGATTGCTCGTTCCAATCTAGATCGGTGGTCCTCACGAGGTACGGATCACTGGACATAGTCCTCCTCTCTATGTTGCGCGGGTTCTCCTTGCCGCTCCTCTAGCGTCACCCTCCGCCTGTCTTTCTCTCCTGCATACGTAGAGCTCTCATTAATTCTCATCGGCGAGTGGCCCACCGTAGACCTCGGTCTCGTAACCCTCGCGCAGACGCTGGGTCCGCCGCCTGGCGGAGCCGTCGCGCTCGTCGCGCTCGGCAGGACGATAGGTTGGATCGGGCACGCCATAGAGCAGTACGAGAGCGGCACCCTCATTCGCCCCAGAGCCCGCTACGTCGGAGAGCCCGTACGTTAGGCATCTCGCATTCAGATAGGTATCTTCAGGACGCCGAGACCGTCGAGGATTATGATCGCGGTGGCGAACGAGTTGAACGTCGCGTGCGCGACGAAAGAGGGGAGGAGGCTGCCGGTGCGGACGAGGAGCGCGCACAGGACGACGGCCAGGATGAGGAGCGCCGGCAGCAGGACCGGCTCCAGGTGCAGCAGGGCGAAGAGGGCGGAGGAGACGAGCGCGGCGAGGGCGAAGGAGACCCCGCGCGCGACTCGAGGGGAGCCCCCGGGACCATGAAGGTTCGCCGAGAGGTAGCCGCCCAGCCGGTACAGGCCGTTGAAGACGCCGCCGCGGAAGACCAGCTCCTCGACGGCAGGACCGAGGATCACGACCACGAGGATTATCGCGGGGATCGCCAGGCCGGGGCTCTCCTCGACCCAGCGCATCAGGCCCCGCATAAAGGGGCCCTGTATCGTACGCTCGGTCGAATACCCGAGGCGGTCGAGGACGAAGACGCTCGCCGCGTTTATGGGGAGGCTCGCGATCAGGGCCCCCACCCCGGCGGCCATCCCGACGCCGACCCCCGCGAGCACGCCCCCTCTCGGCCACGAGAGCCCGAGGGGCGCGAGCGAGTAGCCGGCCTTCATGCCGAGGGCTCGCGCCACGAGGACACCGCCCCAGAAGAGACCCACGGTCAGCCCGGCGAGCACCGCGTTGAGGACGACCACCGAGAGCAGCGCTTGTTGGGCGGCGTTAATCTCCGTCTCCTTCGAGGTAGGTCCTGTTCGCCAGCCATCCGCCGGGGGCGTCCTCCAGGAGACGGCCCTTGATAGAGACCGGCAGCAGCTCGAGGCTCTCCAGCTCGTCCGCCGCCACCCAGCGCAGCTCTGTGAGCGTGGGCTTCGAGCCCGGCGCGACCTCGGGATCGCTCCCGAGCACAGCCTCTCCTTCGCCTTCTGGCGTCATACGCACGATAATGTCCACCGTATGGCGGCCCGCTCTCAGGAACTCGCTCACGTACAGCACGCCCGAGAAGCGGGCAGAGAGCCCCGTCTCCTCGCGCACCTCGCGCTCGGCGCACGCCGGGATGCTCTCCCCAGGCTCCAGCCTGCCGCCCGGCAGCACCCAGTACGGGTCGCGGTCCGGCTTCTGGTGGCGCACCAGCAGTAGCGCGCCGTCACGAGTTACGACCGCCCCGACCCGGATGCCGAAGTCCACGCTCGAAGGTTTGCGGTCCTTGCCCATGCGCAGTGAGTATACCTTCGGGAAGGGTCCCCGCCGGCTCTATGCTCTTGTCCCCACCTGGCTCCCCACCCAGACGTAGCCATCGGACCAGACCTCGCGCTTCCAGATCGGCACTACAACCTTGATCCGCTCGATGGCGTAGCGGCTGGCCTCGAACGCCGGCCCGCGCCGCGGCGAGGCTACGACGATGGCAACGCTCGCCTCGCCGGGGTCAACCCGGCCGATCCGGTGCACGATGGAGACCTCGCGCACATCCCAGCGCTCGCCTATCTCCGCCCCGATCTCCTCGAGCTTCCTGTCGGCCATCGGGCGGTACGCCTCGTACTCGAGGTACTCGACCGACGCGCCGTCGTTCTGGTCCACCCGCGTGGTGCCTACGAAAGTCGAGACGGCTCCGCAGTCCGGTCTCTGGGCATCCGCGATAAGCGCCCCCACGTCAATCGGCTCTTCGACGATGGCGAACAATGCCCTAGCCCCCCGAGACCGGTGGCAGGACGGCGACCTCGTCGCCGGACGAGACGCGGGCGTCTCCGCGGGCGTACTCGCCGTTCACCGCGAAGGCTAGAGTGTCGCGCATCGGGGAGAGGTCGGGGTGCCGCTCCGCGAGTATCGGCCACAGCTCCTCGAGCGTGGTCGTCTCGGCGGAGATAACCGTCTCCCGCGTCCCGGCGCGGTCCGCGGCCGCCCCGAAGAGCAGTACCTTTATGCCGCTCATCCGTACGGCTCCGCAATATAGTCCGGACCGACGATGACGTTGAGGGCGTGGGGTATGATCTCGAATTCGACGGGCTCGTCCCCGATAACCTCCCCATCGGCGGTGAAGTCCAGCCCGCCCGGCTCCGTTTTGACCTGGATCTTCTTGGCCCTAGCGGAGAAGACGCCCTCGGCGCCAAGGTAGTCGGACCGGGCCAGGGCAGCGGGGGCGAGCGCAAGCGCCTCCTTGAGCCCGATGTCTTCGATGACCACGAGGTCCAATAACCCGTCCTCGGGGTTGGCCCTGGGGGCCGCGAGCCACCCACCCCCGGCGTAACG
The DNA here is from genome assembly GCA_035761765.1 of Rubrobacteraceae bacterium. Taxonomy (GTDB): domain Bacteria; phylum Actinomycetota; class Rubrobacteria; order Rubrobacterales; family Rubrobacteraceae; genus JALYGY01. Next base: position 7,290 of record DASTQK010000187.1, on the reverse strand, counting down.
GCAGTTGCCGACGGCCACGTTGACCGCCCGCAAGGTGCGCTCCTCGCCGTCGAGGGTGACCCGTACCTCACGTACGTCGAACTTCCGGGCGGTCTCCAGCGATGCCCGCAGATAGGCCAGCTTGCCCCACCGGCCTTTCAGCTCCTCGTCGGCCAGACCCGAGGTCTCGGCTCCGTACCCGCCCGTCGCCACGTTGATAAAGAACCGCTCGCCTGCGCCCTCCGAGCGGACCCTCGCGACGTCGAGGACCCTGACCCTGTTCTGCCGGATGACCTCCTCGGCCTCCTCGATCACGTCTGGAATAGCGAGCGTGGCGGCCAGGTCGTTGCCGGTGCCCATAGGCAAGATGGCCAGGGTCACGTCCTCGGGGAACCCTGCCCTGCCGAGGCCGTTTACTACCTCGTTTACGGTCCCGTCGCCACCGACGACGATGAGCAGCCCCCGCTCCCACTCCTCGGCGGCCTCCTGCGCATCCCCGGCCCCCTCGGTGTCGATCCACTCGATCTCCAGACCCCCGAGTGCCTCGCGCACGGTGTCGGGCTCGCAACTGCCCCCTCCGGAGGAGGGGTTGCAGATCACGCGCGCCCTCGTCTTCGAGCCTTCCATCGGATCACGCCCTTCGTCGCCTCTACGAGCCTTCTTCCCGAAGGCAGACGTGAATATAGCAGCCCAGCGGCTTCTCTAGGAGGCGCGCAAACCGTAGTCGGGGTACAGGCGGGCGAGGATAGCGACCGGCAGCCACACCTCCCGCCCGGAACCGCCCTCGAGCCTTACCGCCGCGTTGGCGCCGTCCTCGGAGATGTAACGCACCTCGCCAGTCCCCACAGGCGTCTGGATCCGCTCCCCGACCGCAAGCTGCGGCAAAAACGCCTCCCGCAACGCCTCGACGTAGGCTAAGGCGAGCGAGCGCCCCAAATGCGCGCCCTCGTCGCGCCGGTCCGCGACCAGGATGCCCGCAATCCGGTAGAGGTTCGCCCGGCTGACCTGCGAGATCAGACACGCCCTGATCGTCTGCCTCACCAACTGCCGCTCGAACTCCGAGTACTCCTCGCCACTCCTCTCCAGGATGGCGATCACCCGCGGTGTAGCCCGCGCGACCGCCTGCTCTACCGTGAGCCCGTTGATCCCGCGCGCATAAACGTGCGGGTCCAGTCGCTCCTCTTCTCGCCGCCGCGGAACGCTGAGCCACTCTTGCCGTGTGTGGTTGGTCTCTGTCATGCCCAGATTATACCTCACTGAGACTAGTGAGACAACGACGAAACTTCTGCAGACGAGTGGAAGCCCGTAGCGTGCTGACAAGTTGAGCCGCTAAACTGGAAGACACGCGACGGACGGAGAACGTCATGAACGTCAAGGAGTTTCTCCAGCGATTAAAGCGCGATGTGATCGGGCACCCCGCGTTGAGGCATCCGTTTCTGGAGCGGTTCGGAGACGGCGAGGCTAACGAGGAGGGGGTGAGGGTCTTCGCGATCCAGTACTACCGGCACGTACGGGTGAGCCGGCTCTACCTTGCGGCCCTGATATCGAACTGCCGCGACGACGAGGAGCTGCAGCTTGCCCTTGCCGGCATCCTCTTCGACGAGTACGGTCATCTGAACCCCGATGAGACCCATCCAGCTCTTTACCGGCGTTTCTTGAGGGCTCTGGAGATAGGCGAAAAAGAGTGGGAGGCTCCGCGGACGCTGCCCGAGATCGAGCTGTACATAGACGCCCACTACGCGCTGTGCCGCAACCCGGAGGTGCGGCTTGGCCTGGGCGCTCTGGGCCCGGCGAGCGAGTGGCCCGTGCCCCCGATCTACGTGCGGCTTACCGAGGGTTTGAAGAAGTCCGCGGGTTTGGCGGACGAGGCGCTGGAGATCTTCACGAGCCACGTCACGATGGACGTGGAGCACGCCCGCATCATGATGGAGGCCGTAGCCCCCTACGCCGGAGATGAGGAAGGCCAGCGCAGAGTGCGCGAGGGGGCCATGCGCTCGCTCGACGCCCGCTCGGTCATGCTCGACGGTCTCTACAAGGCCGTCTTCAAGGAGCCGGTCCCGGTGCTCGACGCGCCGGTTCGGGACTGAGGCGCGCCGGAGCGATATGGCCGAGTGGTACGGGGAGGACCTGGCCTACATCCACGATGTAGGCCACGCGGACTTCGCCCTCCAGAGTGCGCCGGGGATACTGCAGATCCTGGCCCACGGCGGCATCCACGAGGGGCTTGTGGTAGATCTGGGCTGCGGGAGCGGTCTGCTGGCGCGCGAGTTGCTCGACGCCGGCTACGGCGTACTCGGCATCGACATCTCCGGGGCGATGGTCGAGCTTGCGCGTCGCAGGGCGCCCGAGGCAGAGTTTTGGGTCGGGTCGCTCTTCGAGGCGGAGATCCCGCCGTGCGCCGCCGTGACGGCGGTCAGCGAGGTCCTCAGCTACCTGTTCGACCCGGAGAACGAGGAGAGGGGTCTGGGCCCTCTCTTCCGGCGCGTCTACGACGCACTGGCTCCCGGCGGCGTCTTCGTCTTCGACACGCTGGGTCCGGGGCAGGTGCCACCTGGGGCTACCGCGAGAGGCTTCCGCGTGGGGAAGGACTGGGCGGTGCTCTCCGAGAGGGAGGAGGATGCCGAGCGGGGAACGATGGTGCGCAGGATCGTCAGCTTCAGGAAGGTCGGGGAGCACTACCGGCGGGATGAGGAGGTCCACCGTGTCAGGTTGTACGCACCGGAGGAGCTATCCGGCGAGCTCCTGCGGGTCGGCTTCCAGGCGCGGACGATGCGCGCCTACGGCAGCCACCCCCTTGCCGAGGGCCACGTAGCCTTCCTCGCGCGCAAACCAGTGTAGGGCGACGACCGCAATGAGGGACTCTAGACGGGGTATAACTACGTCATGCCCGAGCTGCCAGAGGTCGAGACCATAAAGAGGGATCTGCGCGAGCTGGTCGTGGGCTCGAGCATCGAGCGTGCCGAGGTGCTCGACCCGGCGCTCGTCGAGCAACCGTCTGTCGAGGAGTTCGTTCACCGGCTTGCGGGTGTCCGCCTCACGGGGGCGCGGAGGCGGGCCAAGCACCTCATCCTCGAGCTCGATACCGGCGACTCTCTCGTCTTCCAGCTCAAGATCGGAGGCCAGTTGCTGCTCGTGCCGCCCGTAGAGGAGCCGCGGACGGCGCTCATGCTGGTCTTACATCTGGACGGAGGACGTCGCCTGTTCTTGCGGGACCAGACCGAGTTCACGAGGGCGCGTCTGCTCGATGCCCAGGAGCTCGAGGCGAGGCTCTCGCCGCTTGGGCCAGAGCCTCTGGAGGAGGGGTTCGCGGTAGAGTATCTGCGTGAGACGCTCGGGGGCAGGAGAGCCCAGGTAAAGCCTCTGATCCTGGACCAGAAGGTAGTCGCCGGCGTGGGTAACATCTACGCCGACGAGATTCTCTTCGACGCGAGGCTGCATCCGCGGCGCAAGGCGAACACGCTCTCGGACGCGGAGTGGAGGGCGCTCTACGGGGCGATCCGGGAGAACCTCGCCGCAGGGGTCGAGCACCGTGGGACGACCGTGCGACTGTATCGCGACGTCTTGAATCGCCCCGGCGAGCATCAGAACTACCTGCGGGTCTTCGAGAAGCACGCAGAGCCGTGCCCCCATGGGTGCGGGGGCGAGGTCGTGCGGGAGAAGGTCGGCGGGAGGCCCACGCACTTCTGCCCGGGGTGCCAGACGTTGAGTGGTGGCGGGGAAGAGCAAAGATTAACATTGGCGTAACTACGGTATAGCTGGGGGAGCAGGCGATAACGAAAGGGGTTTTCGGGTGGCGGAGAAGTTCGATCTCGTAGTAATCGGTGGTGGGAACGGGGGCTACATCCCGGCCATAAGGGCGAGTCAGCTCGGCATGAGCGTCGCCCTCATCGAGAAGAGGGAGGGTGGGCACCTCGGCGGTACCTGCCTCAACCTGGGGTGCATCCCGACCAAGGCGCTCTTGCAGACCGCGGCGATCCTCAACAACGTCAGGAACGGCGAAAAGTTCGGGGTCAAGACCGACGGCGTCGAGTTCGACTACCCGACCGCGGCCCAGCGCCGCGATCAGGTCGTGGGCCAGCTGCGCAAGGGCGTACAGGGCCTGATGAAGAAGAACAAGGTCCAGGTCTTCAACGGCACCGGCTCGTTTATCGAGCCCAAGAAGATAAAGGTCGATGGCAACGACGGCGAGAGCCAGGAACTCGAGGCGAATTTCGTCCTGATCGCCACCGGGAGCGCGGTCACGACCCTCCCCGGCCTCGAGTTCGACGGCGAGAAGGTGATATCGAGCGACGACGTGGTGACGAACAACGAGGACTACCCGAAGTCCGTCATCATCCTCGGCAGCGGGGCGGTCGGCGTGGAGTTCGCGAGCATGTACCATGACTTCGGCGCCGAGGTCACGGTAGTCGAGATCCTCGACCGTATCGTCCCCCTCGAGGACCCGGAGATCTCCGAGGCCCTCAAGAAGGAGTTCGAGAGCCGCGGCATAAAGATCCTGACCTCCACGAAGGCCGACCCCGAGAGCCTGGAGAAGACCGACGACGGCGTGAAGATAAAGGTCGCGGGCGCCGAGTCCGGCGAGCAGGAGGAGACCGAGGGCGAGGGCGGCTCCTACGGCGGCGAGGACGCGCCAGCAGGCGAGGCCGGCGAGGCTGGTGATACCCTGGAGGCCGAGGCGATCCTGGTCGCCGTCGGACGCAAGACCGTAACCGAGGACCTCAACCTCGAGGTGACCAGCGTAGAGGTCAGCGACCGGGGCATCATCCAGGTCGACGGGTACGGCCGGACCTCGGAGGACGGGGTCTACGCCGCCGGGGACGTGGTCGGGGGCTACTGGCTCGCGCACGCCGCCGGGCACGAGGGCATCATCGCCGTCGAGCACATGGCTGGCGAGAACCCGCTACCCATGAACCAGGACCTCGTCCCGCGCGTCACCTTCTGCAGGCCCGAGGTCGCCTCCTTCGGGCTCACCAAGGCCCAGGCCGAGGAACAGGGCTACGAGGTCAAGGAGGCCAAGTTCCCCTTCAGGGCCATCGGCAAGGCTCTCATCGAGGGCGAGCCCAACGGATTCTTCAAGGTCGTCGCCGACGCCGAGACTGACCTCATCTTGGGGATGCACGCCATAGGTCCGCACGTGACGGACCTGATCACCGAGGGCGTCTTTGCCAAGCTCGTCGAGGGAACCCCGGAGGAGCTCGGGATGACGATCCATCCCCACCCCTCCCTCTCGGAGATAGTCGGCGAGGCCTCGATGGCCGTGGAGGGGCACCCGATACATTTCTAGCCTTAGGCTTTCTGCCGTCAGCAGGGGGCGCGGGCTCCGTCTGCGATAGGAGACACGGCACGGCCGCCCCTCCGTGCGATACCATAGGGCGCATATTGCGAGGGAGATAGGAGAGCCGTGGCGCGCAGACAGATCAACGTCAAGATCCTCGACGACGGTACGAAGACGTTCGAGGTCCGTCACCGCTGGGAAGACAGGCCCGTCGCCCCGCCCCCGGACGGCACGCCGACGGAGTATCTGCCCTTCAGGCAGCAGAGGGGTCTGCACGGGCGGCCCGAGTGGCTCAAGGCAAAGGCGCCTGTGGGTGAGGGCTACTCGGACATCAAAGAGACCATGCGCGGCCTGGGTCTGCACACCGTCTGCGAGGAGGCGAGGTGCCCGAACATCGGGGAGTGCTGGAACAACCGCACCGCGACCTTCATGATCCTGGGCAACGTCTGCACCCGCTCTTGCGGTTTCTGCGCCGTCCTGACCGGTAAGCCGACCGAGCTCGACCTCGACGAGCCGCGGCGCGTGGCCGACGCCGCCAGACAGATGGGCCTCGAGCACGCCGTCATAACGAGCGTCAACCGCGACGAGCTGGGCGACGGTGGGGCCTCGGTCTTCGCAGCGACGATACGCGAGATCCGGGAGCACGTCCCCCGATGCGCCGTCGAGGTCCTCACCCCGGACTTCAAGGGGGACAGGGACGCGATAAAGACCGTCATAGACGCCGGTCCTGACACCTTCAACCACAACATCGAGACGGTCCCGCGCCTCTACCCGGCGGTCAGGCCGCAGGCGAAGTACGGGAGGTCGCTCGAGGTGCTCCGCTATGCCAAGCAGCTCAACCCGGACGGGCTGACCAAGAGCGGCTTCATGGTTGGGCTTGGTGAGGTGGAGGAGGAGATCCGACGCACCATGCTCGACCTCAGGGAGCACGAGGTGGACATCCTGACCATCGGCCAGTACCTCCGCCCCTCGGAGAACCACCTGCCGATGAGCCGCTACTACACGCCGAAGGAGTTCGCCACTTTCCGCAAGCTCGGCTTCGAGATGGGCTTCAAGCACGTCGAGAGCGGACCGCTGGTGCGCAGCTCCTACCACGCCCACGAGCAGACCGAGGACGCCCGGCGAAGCCCCGCAGCCAGCGGCGCGAGCGTCTAGGGAGGCTCCTGCGTGGAGCTCGGCAAGCAGGCCCCTTCCATCGAGGTGCGGCGCCTCCCTGGTCTCGTGCCCTACGCCGAGGCCTGGGAACTGCAGAGAGAGCTGGTACGGCTCCGCAAGGGAGGCGATATCCCCGACACCCTGCTGCTGCTGGAGCACCCGCCGGTCTTTACGGTCGGGCGGGCCGCGAAGGACGCTTCGAACCTCGGGGCGGGGGAGGAGTACCTGCGCTCGCTCGGCGCGGAGGTCTTCTGGAGCGACCGCGGTGGGGACGCGACCTTCCACGGCCCCGGCCAGCTCGTCGGCTACCCCATACTGAGGTTGCGCGACCGCGATACACACGGTTATCTGCGCAGGCTCGAAGGTATAGTCATCCGGGCTCTGGCAGACTACGGGCTCGAAGGGTGGCATCACCCCGAGTACACAGGCGTGTGGGTCGGGGAGAGGAAGATATCGGCCATCGGCGTCAAGTTCTCCTCCGGTTGGATCACCTCTCACGGCTTCGCCCTGAACGTCTCCACGGACCTCTCCTGGTTCGACCGAATCACGCCTTGCGGCATCCGGGAGTTCGGTGTGACGAGTCTCGAGCGCGAGCTGGGTCGCCGGGTGCCGATAGCAGGGGTGGAGCGCAGGGTCGCCGAGCGCTTCCGCGAGACGTTCGGCTAGCTCGCACGTGGGGAATTGGACCGTCCGGCTTTGCCTGGACCTCCACCTTGCGGAGAGCTGTCCCTTCGTGCTTCTCCCTGCGAACCCCTTAGCATCCGCCCCGCCCGGCGTGGGACTCTCGGCGATGCGCGAGAGGGCCGAGGCTCTGGGCGGAGAGATCGAGGTGAAGAGCCCTCCCGGCGAGGGTACGAGGGTGGCTCTCAGGGTGCCCCTGG
>DASTQK010000186.1:0-4425 GCA_035761765.1 Rubrobacteraceae bacterium | reverse complement strand
GCGGTCGACGACCTCCCCGGCTGCGACCTGCTGGGCGACCCGGGGGTCCAGGACTCGGATGCTCATGGGACCTCGATCATGGAAGCTCAGGCTATTGTACAGCCGGGGACGCACTTTCCCACGGCGGGCGTGTAGAATCCGGGGCTATGCAAGACATAGACGAGATGGGACAGGAAGAGACAAGGCGAGAGCCGCTGCCGCTCGAGGAGGTAGAGCGGATCGTGGACCTCGTGCGCGAGAGCGGGGTCGGCGAGATCCGGGTCCGCCGCGGGGACGTCGATATCACGGTCAAGGCCAGGCCCGAGGCGCCCGTCCCCTCGCAGCCCGCGGTTGCCGCCCCGGAGTCCGACGAGGAGCCACCTTCGCCGGAGAGAGACGGGCTGCACGCGGTCCGCTCGCCGCTCGTCGGGACCTTCTACAGGGCGCCGGCGCCCGGCGAGGAGCCCTACGTCGAGGTAGGCGACAGGGTCAGGGCGGGGGAGATCCTGTGCATCGTCGAGGCGATGAAGCTCATGAACGAGATCGCAGCCGACGTCTCGGGCGAGGTCGTCGAGGTCCTGACCGAGAACGCCGCGGGCGTCGAGTACGATCAGCCGCTCTTCTACCTCCGGCCCGAAGAGTAGGGGCCAATGATCGGCAAGGTCCTCGTAGCCAACCGGGGTGAGATCGCCCTGCGTGTCGTGCGGGCCTGCCGCGAGCTCGGGATCAGGAGCGTCGCGGTCTACTCGACGGCGGACGCCGACTCGTTGCACCGGATGCTCGCGGACGAGGCCGTGTGCATCGGGCCCCCGCCCGCGAGCGGCAGCTACCTCAACGTGCCCGCGATCATCTCGGCCGCCGAGCTCACCGGGGCGGACGCGATCCACCCCGGCTACGGGTTCCTCGCCGAGAACGCCCGCTTCGCCGAGATCTGCGAACGGGTGAAGCTGAAGTTCGTCGGTCCCTCCTCGCGCGTGATAGCCCGCATGGGCGACAAGGCCGAGGCCCGCAAGGTCGCCAGGGCGGCCGGCGTCCCCGTCACGCCCGGCTCGGAGGGCCTCTGCGAGAGCGCGGCCGAGGTGCGAAGCGTCGGAGCGGAGGTCGGCTACCCGCTGGTGATCAAGGCGAGCGCCGGCGGCGGGGGCAAGGGGATGCGCGTGGTCCACGAGGCGGCGCAGGTCGATGACGCCTACCTGGAGGCGAGCCGGGAGGCGGGGGCGGCCTTCGGGGACGGCTCGGTCTACGTGGAGAAGTACATGGACAACCTCAAGCACGTCGAGGTGCAGATTCTCGCCGACGCCGCGGGCACCAGGGTCGCCTTCCCGGAGCGGGACTGCTCGATCCAGCGCCGCTACCAGAAGCTGCTGGAGGAGTCCCCGGCCCCGGGGCTCTCTCGGGAGGTGAGGGAGGAGCTGGCCTCGGCCGCGCTCTCCCTGATCGACTCGCTTGGCTACGAGGGAGCCGGGACGGTCGAGTTCATCTACTCGGGCGGCGAGTTCTACTTTATCGAGATGAACACGCGGCTGCAGGTCGAGCACCCGGTCACAGAGATGGTGAGCGGGGTGGACCTGGTGGCCGAACAGCTGAAGGTGGCCTCAGGCGAGCCGCTGGAGGTCAGCGACGAAGCCCTGATCCCCGACGGGCACGCCATCGAGTTCAGGATCAACGCCGAGGACCCGAGGCGCAACTTCTTGCCCCAGGCCGGACCCGTGGAGTTCTACAACCCGCCCGGCGGGCCCGGCGTCAGGGTGGACTCGCACCTGTATGCTGGCTACAGGGTCCCGCCGTACTACGACTCGCTGCTCGCCAAGCTCATCGTGCACGGCGCCGACCGCGACGCGGCGATCCGGCGCGGGATGCGGGCCCTGGACGAGTTCGCTATCGTCGGCCTCGAGACGACGCTGCCGCTGCACCTGGCGATCCTCGACGACGAGGAGTTCCGGCGGGGCGGGGTCCACACGAGCTTCCTCTCCGAGAGGGAGCTCAGGAACGAAAGAGGTCTCTTGCAGCTCGCCGCAACCGGCGCCCCATCCGTTTAGGCTCGGGCTCACCCTCGGGGGGCTTCGAGTCCGTGCCTAAAGAGTCCATGCGCTCTATCCAGAGCTCGCGCAAGAGGACGTGGAGCGTGGCCACAAGGGGGACGGCGAGCAGTATGCCGACGAAGCCGAAGAGCGTGCCCATGATCAGCAGCGCGAACATCACCACCGCCGGGTGGAGGGAGACAGCCCGGCTCATTATCAGCGGCTGCAAGAGGTAGGACTCGATCGCCTGGATGACCGCGTAGGCCAGCACCACCCACAGGGCGTCGACCGGGGTGCCGATCAGGGCCAGTAGGACGGGGGGTATCACGCTGATCAGGGGCCCCACGAACGGTATGAAGGAGACGAGGCCGCTGAAGATCCCGAGCAGCAGCGCGAAGGGAACCCCGATGAGGTACAGCGCCACGGTAGAGAGGACCCCGATGACGAGCATCGAGCCGAGCTGGCCCACGAACCACCGCTGGACGGTGCCGTAGATGTCGGCGAGGATATCGCGCACCTCCTGCCTTCGCCCCGCCGGGAAGATGGCGACGAACCCGTTTACGAGCGGCCGGGGCCGCGCGACGGCGTAGATGGTGGCTATGACGATCACGACGACGTAGGAGAGGACGCTCGCCACGCTCGCCCCGACGTTGGCTACCGTCGAGAGCGCCCCTCCGGAGAAGAAGTTGCGCGCCGAGTCCACGACGTCGAGCGAGTCGAGACCGAACGAGGTTCCGAGACCGAGAGCGCTCGAGAGCCGCCCGGCGACGTCCTGGGCGTTCTCGAGCAGCTCGGGGAAGGTCTCCCACAGCGCGCTCGCCTGGTCCGCGACGGTCGGGGCGAGCGCGACGCCCACGATCCAGAGCACAAACACCAGGCTGCCGAAGACCGCCAGCGTGCCGAGCCCCCGGCTCACCCCCCGGCGCTCCAGGTAATCTACGGGGGCGCTGATGATCACCGAGAACAGGAGCGTCAGGAGCAGCACCAGGACGACGACCGCGATCTGGTACACCAGGTAGCTGGCGAGCACGAGCGCGAAGATGGTCCCGATGCTCACGTAGACTGTGCGCGTCCGCGCGGTGTTGTCCAAGAGTCTCCCAGGGAAGCTCGCTACTCGCCCGAGTATTCTACCCGCCGTCGCCCGAGCCCGAAAACCGCTCGACGTGCTAACCTTTTGTTCTTTGGCCCCGACGACAGAGGGAGCGTTTTGGCGAAGGACGCCCAAGACAACAGGGAGCGCCTCCTCTTCGGCGGGATGGCCCACTGGGACGGCCTCGACCTCTTCGGCCCGAACTACATGAGCGTGGCCTACCGCAAGGACGGTGAGATACACGTCCGCGTCGAGCCCTCGAGCATAAGGAAGCCGAAGAACCCCACTCTCCGGCGTATCTCGCGCTGGCCCATCGTCCGGTCGTTCTTTTTCTGGGGCCGGCTCATCCTGCAGGTCGTCGGCTCGTTCTGGGTGCTCCTCGTCTTCGCGGCGACGCTTGCGGTCCTCTGGCTCTTCGTGCGGCTGATGGAGATAGGTAGCGGGTCGGGCCCTCTCGGCGGCCTCTTCGCGTTCTTCGCGGAGTTCCCGATCCTGCCGATGCTGGTCCTCTTCCTGGCGGCGATGAGGCTCACCCCTATCGGGCGCTACCACGGGGCCGAGCACAAGGTCGTAGCCGCCTACGAGAGCTTCGGCGAGGTGACGCTGGAAGGCGCCAGCAAGAGCAGCCGCATCCACCCCCGCTGCGGCACGAACATCCTGGGCTACATAGTCCTCGCCGCCTTGCTCGATCCCCTTATCGCCTGGTGGGGCTACGCCATCTTGCAGTTCATCCTGATCTCCGAGGCCTGGTACGTCTTCGGCAACACCCGCCCTTCGATCGTCGTGGGCAACCTCCTCCAGCGGTACTTCAGCACCACCGAGCCCCGCCGCGCCGAGCTGGAGGTCGCCGTCGAATCCCTGAACCGGCTGCTCGCGGCCGAAGAGGAGCGCGCCAGCGGCGCGCTCCATGCCACAGCGCCCGATCCCGGCCCCAGCCTCTCCCGCGCCTCAGAAGAGAATACGTAGCCGGGCGGGCCCGGTCGGGACCACCGGCGACCTCCCAGAGCGCGAAGCCTGCGCTCAGGAGGGGCCCGGGTCCTCTCTTGCACAGGTGATTGTGGACTCTCCGAGGGCGCTCGCCATGATCAATTTTGATACTCAAAATGATCAAACTTGATCAATACCTTTGAAGGTCTCTGCTTTGAGACGCATCGGATTTCACCGGGAACGGTGGGAAGCCAGGATCCGAGCGTCGTAGATGTGGGCCTCCGGGAACCCATTCCTTTCAGAAGCGCCTGGTTGGATAGCGCCTCGGCGCAGGGGCAGATCTATTTCTTGTAGATCCATGGATCTACAAGAAATAGATCTGCCCCTGCGCCGAGGCGCTATCCAACC
>DASTQK010000185.1:0-12487 GCA_035761765.1 Rubrobacteraceae bacterium | reverse complement strand
AAGCAGTCTGCGTGGTGCCCGCTGGGGATCTCGCTTTGGAGACACTAGCCCAGCAGCCACAGGACAGTGCCGACGCCGTACACTACCTCAAAATTTCCCCACCCAAGGCGGGCGAGAAGCGAGGATTCTGGACTCGCCTGTTCCGCAGGCGCGCCCGGGATAGCCCCGATTGGCCGCGGGAGACCTTCCGCGCCGGCCGGGGCCGTCTCTCGCGCGTGGGTTATGTCTCGAGGCTGGCAGATGCGCTGTTCTCGTTGACGCTGCTGGCCAGGGGCAGAGTGCCTGGTGGAGATGTCGAGGGAGCTCGCGTCCTGTACGGCCGCCTGATGGAGAGAGAGGAACGCTTCAGCTACCACGGTCGCGTGGTTCGGCAGGACGGCTGGATCGTCTTGCAGTACTGGTTCTTCTACGCGTTCAACGATTGGAGGAGCAACTTTTTCGGCGCCAACGACCACGAGGCAGATTGGGAGAAGGTATTCGTGTATCTCTCGGAGTCGGAGGCCGGCGAGATACGCCCGGAGTGGGTTGCCTACGCCGCCCACGAGGAGACCGGCGACGACCTCAGGCGCCGCTGGGACGATCCGGAGCTCGAGAAGATCGGCGAGCATCCCGTGGTCTATGTCTGCGCTGGGTCTCACGCCAGCCGTTACTCTCCGGGTGAGTATCTGACTGAGCTGGAGTTTCCTCTGCCGCGGGCGTTGGCCGCAGCTCGGAAGGTTGCACGCTCGTTCTGGTACCGGACGCTACGTCAGTACTCTGACGGGCACTCTGCAGAGAGTGCCTACGAACTGTTTACCATCCCTTTTGTGGATTATGGGCGCGGGGACGGGCTCTCGGTCGGACCGGGCCAGGATAGGGAGTGGGACCCTCCGCGCCTCATGATAGATCCACTCCCGGGCTGGGTTTCGGGTTATCGAGGGCTATGGGGTCTCTACGCCCGCGACCCTTTCGAGGGAGAGGACGCCCCTGCCGGGCCGATGTACAACCGCGATAAGACCATCAGCCGGGAGTGGTACGATCCGGTCGGCTGGGCCGGGCTCGAAAAGGTGCCCACCCGTACCGAGGAGCGGGGCGTCATCCTCAAGCGCCAAGCGGAGATCGAAACTCACTGCGTTCGCCTTCGCTCCGAGATACAGGAGAAGAGCAACAGACTAAAGGCGCTCGGCACGGAGGCCGAAGCCACGCGCGGTCGATCCCACCTGAGAAAGCTTCACGAAACCCAGACGCGGCACATCAAAGAGCTTTCCAGAGAGCTAGAGACAAGGCGCGCAGAGCTGTCCAACGAGGAAGTCCTCCATGCGTCGCTGGGGGATCATGCTGAACGCCTGAGAAATGGTGAGCGTCCCCCCACCCGTGGCCACATAGCGCGCGCGGTACGCCCCGTCTCCGAGGTTGAGACTCGCGCTGGCCGCGTGGCGCAGCTGTGGGCTTCGGTCAGCGTGGCGGTAGTTCTAATGGCGCTCATCGGCATCTTCGCCTATGAGAGACAGCACCTCCTCTCCGCCCTCGTCTTCGCGATAGCCGTATTCGCGTTCGTAGAGGCCGGCTTCAGGAGGCGACTCACGACGTTTATAGGAAGTGCTAACGTCGGGTTGGCGATAGTGGGCGCCCTTGTCCTGCTCCAACACTTCTTCTGGCAGATCATCGTCTTTGCGGTCTTATCTGTTGGCCTCTACATCTTGTGGGACAACTTGCGAGAGCTTGGCCGGTAGGGTCGGACATATAGCGCGTGCTCCTCGCTGCGCTCAAGAGGGCGGGTAACAGCAGCTTCTACTCGAGAGCCCGGCTGTAATCTTGTCTACAGGTACTTCAGGGCAACAAACGCGAGGGCTGCCCCCACAGCGATGCCGAGGGCTAGCCGCGCGATCAGCCTGGCGAGGCGTTGCCGGTTCACCCACCTTCTCCTTTCGCGAGCGGGTGGGGCTCCTGCCAAGGATACCCCGGTAAGGCGCTTGCTAACCATGGCCATCTGTGCGATCGGTGGGTGCTCGGGTGGCAGATCACCAGAAGGCAGATTAGGTGGGTATCAACGAAAGCGAAGAGTGCCCAGGCCCTAACGTGCTCTTACAGCGGCGCGACGACCCCCGCGAACCGGAGCAAGTCGGTCATCTCGAATCTGCCCGCCGTGGCGCTCGGGAGTGTCGGCGTCCAGCCCGGGTCCTGCTTCAGGTACGACAATGCGTCGCCTTGCAGCAGACCGATAAACACTTCGGCGACGATGCGGCCACCGACCGGGCCCAACCGCTTTCCATCTTCCTCCACGTCGGCCTCGCGAAGTATGTAGAACCAGAGTGGCGTGCGCTTTTGCAGGTTGAGTGGCTTGAGATCGTCTAGATGGACGGCGTCGAGAACCGGCAGTTTCATTGCTCTGGCAACGCTCTGGCCGGACGGCAAGCCAAAGATGAGGTTGCGCAGCAAGTTGCGCTGTGCAAGCGACTGCACGTCACCCGGCGCAAAGCCCGGCAGGTCGAACAGCACGGTAGATAACCTGGTGTCGATCTTCTTGTTCGGACGTACGTTGCCATCGCCGAAATCGAAGAACGTCTGCCAATCTATGAAGCGCGTCGGCGCGCGCTTTCCGCCGCGCAGGTCGTTCGGGTCGGGACCATCGGGCAGGTTGTCGTTGAATATTAGCTTGAACACTTGCGAGTTTATGTCTGCGGGCGCGGACCCGAAGTTGGAGCGATACGATGGCCGCACCTGCGAATGGCCAAAGCGATACGCCGCTACCGAGAACTCGACGGGGATGAACGGTTGGTTGCGCCACTCGTAGAATTTGCGCCCGTCAGCGAGGATGTCATCTACCACTGGTTTGCCAACGGTCTTTCTTAGAAACTCGTGCACGATGATCCACTGGTAATGCCACCGAACCAGACGCTGTGCCTCGGTGAACACCTCACCGGGATGCGTGAGCCCGAGGTCGCCCTTCACGTGATCCACCACCGCGTTGTGGAACCGGAGCATCGACGTGTGCAACTGCGAGACGACCAGGTTCTCGTCATTGCGCGGATCGCCGAGAAGCGCGGTATTCTGGCTGTTCCGCGGCAGGTCGAAGCGCGCGAAGCCGCCCGCGGAGACTGCTGGTGCACCAGGGATTTCTTCCACGAGAAACCTGATGCCCTCGCCTGCCGCACTCTGATCGTAGAGATGCGGAGAAGCTCCGGGCCCGGATCCGTACATGCTGTCGAGTTCGAGCAAAGGATTCCGGAAGTTCTGGATGGCTTCTGGATCTGCTTGCCGTTCCAGGCTCGAAGTCGGATCGAACGTCATGTCGTGGTCGAGAAACTGACCGAGGAACGTCATGCCCGCCGAGAGCGCGGGGTTGTTCGGGTTGTTGACGTTTAGAGCTGGGTCGGTGATCAAATCCCGCGCGAGGTCTGGATTGGCAACGATGTCCATCTCGTCGGCCGCATCCATCATGCCGCCCTTCTTGCCTAGCTCCTTGAGCGCATTTCTCGCCGTAGGCGTATCGGTGGCAAAGGGCGGGAGCATGGGAAACATGCGCCCGAACTTACCCTGCTCGTAGTACGTTGATTTGGGCGGATTCTCGCCGCCAAGTACATAGTGACCATGTCGTGTCATCGCGCCTCTCCTTTCAACGAGTTCGTGCCGGAAGAAACCACCGCAGTGCCATGAGTGTGCCGCTCCCGTCTTTCCTACTGTTCATGAGAGCAGAATGCGATGAATAGCGGGTGAATCAAGGCAACGTCGAGTCGCGCAGGGAGAGGCTACGCTAGGATTTCGCCAAAGCTCTCGCCGCCGTGGAGCGTAATGCACATATACCCTGTAGTATTCAGCGTCGGCAAGACTCTACTCCTGACTTACGTGGACGCATCGCTGAACTCATGGAACGAAGTACAGCAGCATATCTTGTTCCTTACGAGTGCATTTACAGTCCCCCGATGTGGCGCAGGTGTACCACGCGCTTCCGAGAGCCATGAGGGAAGAGGCGAGGGTAGCGATGATCCGAGCTCGGGCCACCTGGTGCCGGATCAGCTTCCCTCGATTTGCAGAGCAACGGGGCAGGGTGCTGGAGGACGCTGTTGGAGAACGCTTTGAGGCTTCGGGCGGTAGTGACGGTTTAAAACGCTCCTGGGCAGCCGGTCACATCCTCACAGCCAGCGTCTGAGCGCGTGCAACATAGCGTAAACCAGGACGAGTGCCCACAAGATAGAGACCACCGCCAACATCACCAGATCTAGCACCGGAGACCCCCCTCCTTCTGCCATGAGCGGCTCCCCCCGCAAGCTCCGCGCGCTCCGCTCCTACGCGACCAGGCTATGATAGCAAACTTCGTTGCTAGCTTCAGGAGATCAAACCACCTCTACCAGCCTGCGTGAACAGGGACATAAACAGGGTAGGCGCGTGGTATAGGAGGTGGCCGAGCGCGCGTCCGCAAAGCCCCGCTCCTGCGCGGGCGCATACAGGTGCCTTGGCCTCAGTCAAGCGCAATCAGGCACAGAAAAGGGGCCGCCGGGAGATTGAGAACAGAGCGGCCCCGAGAAGTAAAAGCCGGAGCCTATCCTTACCTAGAGAGAGGACTGATTCCCCAAGTATCTAGCAAGCTCCAACTGTACACCAGCATAATCCCGACGTATTTGAATAGCATGTGAAAAAGATGAGAATTTTCACATGAAAAGTAGGCACAGGGACGGTCCCGCTGACTTCTCGTCTGTCTCCCGCTCGGGAACGGCGCATCCTCGGCTGTTTCGACGCTATGTAACGATCCCCACAGTTCGCGTGTGGGGGTACTGTCGGTGTTGTGTGGGTGGGATAGGACCGCGCAGCCGCGTCGTCCCTGGCATCCCCGGATTCTGCCGCGAGCTCGTCGCCGCGCTCGCCGAGCAGTAGCATCTCACTCATCGTAGATGGGCAACGAACCACCCGCGTCGCCGAGGACATACCCTTCGTACATCCGCCTGACCACTCCGGGGTAGCCTGCGGCGATATCCTGGCGCATCTCCGGGTCTTCTTGCACGTCAAAGAGCTTCGTGTTCGCCCGGTCGTTGCGGCCAAACATGACGTAGCGGTCGTCGCGGGCCCAGAAGTAGTCGTGGTAGCCTAGAGTGAAGTGGGGCCGGGGGGCCGCGTCTTCGTCCTCGAGCAGCACCGAGAGGTCCTGGCCTTCCACCGGGGACTCCGGGTCTATGCCGAGGAAGCTGAGGATGGTGGGGGCCACGTCGTGGGTCGAGGCGAAGAAGTCGCTCTCCTGTCCCGCGCCCCTGCCTTCGGGGTGGCGGATCATGAAGGGGATATCCGTAACCTCGGGCCAGAGGGCGTAGTGGGGCTTGCCGGTGATGCCGTGTTCCCCGAAGCCGACGCCGTGGTCGGAGAGGAGGATGAGCAGGGTGTTCTCGGAGAGGTCGAGCTCCTCCATCTTGTCGAGAAAGAGGCCGAGCCAGCGGTCCACCATCGTCACCTCTCCGGCGTAGAGGGCCCGCATGCGCTGCAATTGCCTCGGCGTGAGGTAGGCGCTTGACCCCTGGACGGGGGAGTAGGGCTCGGGGCCGTCGTAGGGATCGTCATAGAGGGAGGTGTACTCCTCGGGCGGGTCGTTTGGCGGATGCGGGTCGTAGGAGTCCACCACCATGAAAAACGGCGGGCCCTCGCTCGCGGCCTCCAGTGTCTCCGACGCCCGCGTGAACACCTGCGGGGCAAACCAGTCCTCCTCGGTCTTGCGGTATGCAGTATTCGCGAAGTACTGCCTGAAGTAATCGCGCAATCCGAGCGCTTCCCTCACCTTCTCCGGCGGGGACGTCCACTCCGGCATGTATCCGTCTGTGGTCTGGCCACGGATGAAGTCGAAGACATCGAAGTGCAGCTGGAAGTTCATCGAGGCCTTGTACTGGTGGAGGTTGTCCGTCACCATCAGGGTCTGGTAGCCGTTCTCTTTGAGGATCTCGGCGAGGTGCCTCTGCCCTCTGGGTATCGGCTCCCACCCCCAGACCGGGATGTCTATGCCTTTGTAGCGCCGTCGGTTCCTGAAGGGCCAGGTTCTCAACCCCGTGTGAATCGCCCGCCTGGCGCAGATGGTCGGGATCGATTCCGGATAAGCGTGCGTGAAGCGCAGGCTCTCTCTAGCGAGGGCGTCGAGGTTGGGGGTTTCGATCCGGGCGTTGCCGTAGGCTCCTACGTGGTCCTTCCTCAAGCTGTCTATGATGATAAGGACGACGTTGGTCGCGCCGCTCCTGTCGAGTTGCGGTCCGCACCCGGAGACGAAGGCCGATGCACCGAGCAGGGTCGCCCCGGCGGCTCCCGCGCCCGTTGCTTTGAGGAACTGCCTCCGCGTGAAGGTTCTTTGCAACATGCTCTGCAACTCTAAGAGGTGACCCCTTCTTCTTTGCCGGGGCACATTCTAGCTCAACTTTGCCGGTCTACCTGACCCCCTCCGCTGGATAGCAGTGCGTTGGTGCGCTTATACTCCCGGGGCGAAAACGCGCAAGCGGGGGCCGAGGGGAAGCCGTTATGGGTGCCGAGGAGAGGGCTGGATCTCACGGGGGAAACCGTCAGGACCCCGCCGGTGCATCCGGTCCCCGTCTGACGAGACGGGGCTTCCTGAAGGCGGGCGGGGGGGCGCTGGCGGGGATCTATGCCCTCCAGCTGGCGGGCTGCGAGCCTCAGGAAGCTGGCCGCAGGCCCAACATTCTGTTCCTTATGGCCGACCAGTACCGGTGGGATGCTCTCGGCAGCGTAAGCCCCACTGTAAAGACGCCGAACCTGGACTCTCTGGCCGCTCGGGGCGTGCGCTTCACCCGGGCCACCGTCAACGCGCCCATGTGCCTGCCCAGCCGCTACTCGATGATGACGGGTCTGTACCCGTCGCAGGTCGGCGTGAGGCACAATGCCCAGATGTGCCCGACCGACGAGGACCTGCCGGCGCCGGTGCTCGCGCAGCGTCTGCGCGAGGCGGGCTACCAGACGGCCGGGTTCGGCAAGACCCACTGGTACCTGGGCGAAGACCTTGCTCCCGACATCCCCGTGAAGACCTCGACGCGTGGCTTCGAGATAAGGGCCCAGAGGAACACGGACGAGCCGGGACGCGTGGAGCCGGGGGCCGCTCAGATGGGCCACGAGCGTCCCGAGGACTACGCCAGGCTCTCCGCCGAGACTCGGCCCTACGGCAGCGGTGAGACGGTCGAGGCATACAAGGGCTTCACGAGCGCCGTGCCTCCCGAGCGGCACACCGAGGCGTGGCTGACAGACAAGGCGCTCGAGTTCCTCAGCGACGGCAGGGACGACGGGAGGCCGTTCTTCCTGTATCTCTCCTTCGACTACCCGCACGCGCCCTTCAACGTGCCCCCCGGCTACGAGGAACTTTACGACCTCGACGAGATGCCCGACCCTCCTGAGGTACCGGACGGGGCGGACCTCTCCGGGCACGCGGGCGCGCAGTGGAAGCGCTGGGGGGAGTGGCTCGACGCGACGAGCGTGCGGGAGCGCCGGAAGAGCACGCTACGCTACTACGCCCTCTGCTCGTACGTGGACGCGCAGTTCGGGCGAGTCTTGAAGAGGCTCGAGGAGACGGGGGAGGCGGAGAACACCTTCGTCGTCTTTACCTCCGATCACGGCGAGATGCTCGGCGAGCGCCGCCGCTTCTCCAAGTACTGCCTCTACGAGGGGAGCGTCAGGGTGCCCCTGATTCTGGCGGGACCCGGCGCCCGAAGCTCTACCATCGACGACCGGCCGGCCGAGCTTGTGGACGTGCTCCCGACGCTCCTCTCGGTCGCCCGAGAGAGGACTCCGCCAGGCTTCCCCGGTGCGAGTCTGCTCGCGAAGCCGACCCGTATCGGCAGCTTCTCGGAGATGCACGGGACGGGCTACGAGGAGGAGCAGCAGGCCCCGGCCTACATGTGGCGCACTCGCGGGTGGAAGCTCATCACGTACGTGCCGGGAGACGCCGCAGGCGCCAGCCTTCGCGCGGCAGAGGGGGAGCTCTACGACCTCCGGGCTGATCCCCTGGAGCTCGACAACCTCTACGACGACCCCGGCCACCTCTCCGTGCGCGAGCGGCTCACTGGCGAGCTACTCATTCACCTGGCTTCGGCATGGGCCGGACACCCCTGGCAGGCCGCCAGAGCGCCGCTCGTCTGAGCTACAGTTCGACGCGTTAGTCGCGCGGCAGTGGGTTCTCGCGCGGGGAGAAGATGATCACGGCGCCGTTCTCGAACACCTTTTCATAGGCTTGCGGCGCCCGGGCGAAGGCGCGCCAGGGCACGCCGGGGTATCTCTTGTAGAGAGCCACATACCGGATGTCGTAGCGGTCGAGAAGGGCTTCCGTACGCTCGCCGACGGGGTGGTAGGTTATCCTGTTTGCCGCCAGCAGCGGCTCCTTGCCGGAAGGGGGCAGCGCGCGCGGGTTTCGCAACCGCTCCTGCGTGTAGGAGCGCAGACCCGTGTAGCCGCCCATCGCGAGCATGGCGCTCCCCGGGACGTGGTCGTTGAGGTAGGGCGTCACCACTATGTTGCCGCCTGTGTTGTGCTCCCCGAGCCACTCCCCGCCTGCGGCGACCTCCTCGGAGACGACGTTGGGGCTCCACTTGCCGGAGTTCTTCATGTTCTGCGCCCCCTGTATCCCCACCCCCGCGACCGCCAGAGTCGCGGCCAGGACCGCCAGGATAGCGGCGAGGGAAGACCCGGACGGGTGGATGGAACGCAGGATTCCTACGAACGCGAGGGCAGCGAGCACGGCGAGCGGGATGCCCAGATCCCTCTCGAAGCGCTGGGGGAAGCCGCTGTAGGAGGTGCGGCTGCCCGCGAAGAGCAGCAGCGCCCAGAGGACAAAGGTCAGGCAGGCGAGTGCCTGAGGCGTTCTTATGCGCCTCCGCAGGACCTCTCCCGTCGCGAGGAGGGCGCCGAGCAGCCCCAGCCACGCTACCGGCTCCGAGGTCGTAGCCAGCAGGTGCTCGAGGCTCAGCGGTTCCTGAGAACCTATCGCTATGGCGACGGCCGTACCACCCGCGCCCGTGTCCGAGCCGCCGAGCAGGCCGGCGGCGAGGCGCGGCAGGTCGTAGGTATCCCAGGCATAGAAGACCGAGAATAGCCCGAGCAGAGCGAGCGAGAGGAAGAGCGCGGTTGCTCCTTTCCTCTGGCCCGCCAGCAGCAGGTTTGGTAGGGACACTATAGCGACGAGCGCGAGGAGCACGGCCAGGTAGAGGCTCCCTACCTGATGGTACAGGACGACCGAGGAGCCGAGGATAGCGAGGAGGATGCCCGAGCGGGCACCGGGAGCAGAGTAGACCCGGATCAGGGCCCCCACGGCCGTGACGATCAGGAAGTCGGCGGAGAGCAGGTTAGGATAGCGCGCTTCCGCGAAGCTTTCGTAAGGGCCGACGAGGAGCAAGCCGCAAAAGAAGGCGGCCACGACCCCGTAGGGCTGGCCCCAGAGTCTCGTAGAGAGCGCGTAGCAAGCCAGGGCCGGCAGCACCAGCAGAGCGGGGGCGACGACGGGGAAGATATCAAGCGGCTCCAGCCCGCTCAGGCGCGAGATGACCGCGATCATCGTGTGGAAGCCTGGGGGGTAGATCAGGTACGAGTCGATCCTCCCTTCGGTCATCATGAGGCCCGACATTACGGCGTGGGAGTACTGGTCGCCGCCGCGGATGAACGGCCAGTCGTACCGGACCGGTCCCCGGTAACCCCGCAAGAGCACCAGCAACAGCGTCGTCAGGACCAGAGCTCCCCACACGGGCGACCGAAGGCGGCTTCCCGGCTCGTCTCGAGCTGGATCCTGACCTCGCGAGGCGAACGAGCCCGCGACGCCTGCCGCGAGCACGAGCAGGCCGGTGGCGTACCAGGCCCCGGACACGAGGCCGAGGGCCGTCGCCAGCATGAGCCCGAACGCCAAGGGGAGCGGTGCCAGGGCGTAGGCGCTCCATGGAACCGGAGGGCTGGCCGGTAGATGCTCGTCGTCGCCTGGTCGCCCGAACCAGAGGTAGGCTGCAGTCCCGCCGGCGAACACCGCTGCCACAGAGAGCGCAGCGACGGGTAGCGTCACGCCCGTGCCGAGAAGGCGTGTCTGCGCCAGCGCGGCAGTGGGGACGAGGGCAATCGAGAGCGCCGTCGAGTAGGCGAGCAGTTCGGCGCGGTCGCGCGCAGGGCAGAGGCACCTCGCCCAGAAGTACCCTGGCATGGTGCCCACCACAACCGCCACCGGTAGCGCCCGGAGCAACTCAGCGAGCACGCCCTGCCATCCTGTCCCTCCACCACAGCACGTCGCCAGCTTAACAGGACCTGTTCGACCAGGCCCCCCGGAAGGAGGCGCCGTGAAACTGGCCACGCGAACCGGCGGGTGCGCTTGTTACAATAGCTCTGTGATAAGAAGCATAGCCGCAGTAGTGTTGGGAGTTCTCGTCGCGCTCGCGATCGGGCTGCTCGTGGTCTTCGGGATATTCGCGCCGGTGTTCACCAGGTTCTTCGGGATGGAGATCGCCACCTCCACGGCGGTTCCGACCGGGATGCTGGTCTTCGCGGCGGCCTTCTCCTTCTACTTCGGCGGCATGGCCGCGAGCTACCGGGCGCCGGCCCGGCGGCGGTTGCACGGCGTCCTCGTGGTCCCTGCTGCGTTCGTGCTATCGCCGACCCTCAACCTGGTGAGCGGGCAGGGGATGTTCCCGGGGATGGAGAGCGCGGTGACCGTTATCCTTCTCGGCGTCTTCCTCGCCGTCTCCACGGGCGCCGCATACGTCGGCTCGCGCCGTGGAGAGACACTCTACGCCTACAACCGGCGCCTTGACCGGCGCCGCGCTGGTTAGGCGCTACGCCATCTTCGAAGGCAGCGGGCTGACTCAGCGGGCCTGAATGCCCAGCATCAGCCTCCCCTGGGCGTCCATGCGGGCGTTGGGCTCCTGTTCGGGGTCTTCGATCTCCGCTGGGTCGTCGCCGGTGCCTGTGAGGTACACCCTGGGCTCCTCGACGCCCTCGGTGGGGTCGGATACGTAGCGGCGCCAGGACATGTCGCCCCACGCAAAGGTGAGGACTGGTTTGCCTGGCGGCTCCCCGCGTAGCCCGACGTGGACTCGCGGGAGGCCAAGGGCCTTGGAGATGGACGCTACCGCCCGGGAGTGCTCGCTGGAGTTGAACAGCGCTATGCCCTCGCGCAGCCGGTGCTCGGGCTGCGAGAGCCGCTCGAGGCTCTCCAGCGCCTCTTCGAGCCTCTGGGCGTTGCGCCGGCTCTCTTCCTGCGCCTCGCGCAGCCGCGCCTCGAGGTCGCTGACCCTCTCTTCGGCGAGGAGCCGCGCGGCGTCGAGCTCCTTTATGCGTCCGTCGGGTCCGTCTTCGGACTCCTCTCCCTCGCGGGGGAGACTCCTCAACGGTTGCCCGCTCTCGTCCCGGGTCCGGTAGCCAGAGAGCTCGCTCTCCAGCTCGCCGCGCAACCTCTCGGACTCCTCCAGGGCCTCTTCGAGTGTCGTGATGCGGCCTTCGAGCTCGGAGATCTCCTCCCCGAACCGCTCCACGACGCGTTCCAGGTCTTCCTCGGTGGAGGTCTTGTGGGCCAGCCTGGCCGCCTCCAGCTCCGTCAGGCGTGCGGTGTACGCGCGGACCTCGGCCTCGCGCTGGATCCTGGCTTCACCGATCCTCTCTTCGAGCGCCCAGGTCTCCAGCTTGCGGCGTTCGTCCTCTGCCGCAAGACGCTCCTCGTACTCGCGCCGGAGGCGTGCGATCTCCTCCGCGTGACGGGCGTTCAGCGCCCGGTTGTCCGCTTCTCTCTGGGCCTGCAGCGAGGCGAGCCGCCGGTCGGCGGCGTCGCTGGTCTCCGAGAGCTTGGCTGCCTGCGCCCGCCGCAGCTCCTGTTCCCTGTTCTCGGCCTGCGCCTTGACCTTGCGGAGCTCTCTCTGGTGCTGCTCCTCGGCCTCGCGGGTCTGCTGCTGCATCTGCTCGCGCAGAGACTCTATCTCCGCTTGCTGGGACTCGACCACAGCCTGGTAGTCTCTCTGGAGCTCGAGCTCGCGTCCGGCCGCGGCGTTCCTGAGCGCCTGCAAGGCCGCCTCGTGACGCTCTTCGGCCTCGCGGCGCTCGTCGCCGTAGCGCCGCTCGAACTCCTCCCGCAGGCGACGATCGAGGTCCTCCCGCCGCTCCTCCAGCTCGAGGCGCATGGCCTCAAGCTCGGCTTCGTGGCGCTCTTCCTGCTCCCGGTAGGCATCCCGCAGCTTCTCTTCCCACTGCTCCGAGGAGGTCTTGAGCGCCTCCATCTCCGCCTCGTGACGCTGCTCGAGCGCCTCCCGCTCTCGCCGGAACTCCTCCTTCAGGGTCGCCACCCGCTCCTCGGAGGAGGCCGCCTCCACGTCGGCGCGGCGTTGCTCCTCGAGCTTGCGGCGCAGCTCGGCCAGCTCGCTGATGTGCTCGTTGCGCAGCCTGAGCTGCTCGTCAGAGTTCTGGCGCCTGAGCTCTGCGAGCTCGGCGTGTAGCGTCTCGATCTTCCTCTCCGCCTCGGCGCGGGTGCGTTCCCGCTCCTCGAGGGCGCGTCCCCTGGCGGAGACCTCCTCCTGCG
>DASTQK010000184.1:0-10608 GCA_035761765.1 Rubrobacteraceae bacterium | reverse complement strand
AGAGCATGGGACGGCGCTACGACGAGGACCCCATATTCTTCGATGCGGCCGTCGCGGCCGTAGCCCTCGCCCTTGGAGGAGAACTCGCGTGAGAATCGGGGTGCCTAAAGAGAGAGCACCGGGCGAGAGTCGGGTAGCGCTGGCGCCGCACGCCGCGCACGAGCTCGCCCGCGCCGGGCACCGCGTGCTCGTCGAGGCCGGCGCAGGGGAGGCGTCGAGCATCCCCGACGAGCGCTACAGGGAGGCGGGGGCCAGGATATCGGACGACCCGGCCCGCATCTACAGCGAATCGGAGCTCGTCGTCAAGGTCCAGGGACCCGTCGAGGAGGAGCGCGAGCACCTCAGGGAGGGTACGGTTCTCTTCTCCTTTCTCTCCCTCTCCATAGACAAGAACCTCATGCAGGCACTCATCCGCTCCCGCTGCGTCGCCGTGGCGCTGGAGACGATCCGCGACCGCCGCGGAGGTCTTCCCGTTCTCACCCCGATGAGCGAGATCGCCGGCCGCCTGACGCCCCAGATCGGGGCCCATTACCTCCAGCACCAGTCCGGCGGGCGCGGCATCCTCCTCGGCGGCTCTGCCGGGGTGAGGCCGGGGCGCGTCGTGATCCTGGGCGGCGGTATCGTCGGCTCCGCCGCAGCCAGGGTGGCGAGCGGGCTCGGGGCGCGGGTGCTGGTCATGGACCGGGACCTGAACCGCCTGCGTCGCCTCGAGGAGACCGGCCTCAGGGGCGTGAGCACCCTGGCGGCCACGAGCATGGCCATAAGGGATGCCGTCCTCGGCGCCGATCTCCTCATAGGGGCGGTGCTCGTCGTCGGGTCCCGGACCCCCCACCTCGTGGACCGCGCGACCGTCGAGGGCATGAAGCCCGGCAGCGTGATAGTCGACGTGGACGTCGACCAGGGCGGGTGCGTCGAGACCTCCCGCCCGACGACGCTCGCTCACCCGACCTACGAGGAGGAAGGCGTGATCCACTACTGCGTCAAGAACGTGCCCGCATCCGTCCCCGTCACCTCCACCCGGGCTCTCTCGAACGCGCTGCTGCCGTACGTGCGCGAGGTGGCGGGGCGCGGGCTGGCGGACGCGATCAACGCGGACGCGGGGCTCGGACGCGGGGTGGCCGTCGCGGATGGCCGCGTCGTCGACGCGGTCCTGGCCAGGGCGACGGGCTCCGAGCACAACCTCCTCTCCTCGGTGCTGCCGCTACACTCGGAGGTGAGATGACCCTGGATCCCGCTGGCAGGGCACTCTCGGACTTCACCGTGGAGCTCGACGTGTACTCGGGCCCCTACGAGTGGCTGCTCGCCCTGATCCTGAAAGAGGAGCTGGAGATCTTCGAGGTCCCGTTGCGCGAGCTCGTCGGCCTCTACCTCTCGGCACGCGACCCGGGCGCCCCCAACACCCTCGAGCGCGACACGGACTTCGCGGGCTCGGCCGCCGCGCTCGTGCTGCTGAAGAGCCGCACGCTCTCCCCGCTCGCAGGCGAGGACGAAGACGAGGAGGGTGAAGGCCTCTCCCCGCAGCAGCTCGCCGAGAGGCTGACCCGCTACCTGATGGTGCGCCGCGGCGCACAGGCGCTGCGCGAGCGGTTCGCCGCCAACGCGGGCCACTACCCTTCATCTCACCTCCTGCCGCCGCGTCCGGGACGCCTCCGGATAGATTTCGAGCGCGTGCTCGAGGCCGCCCGCCGCGCGTTCTCGCGCCAAGCCGAGCCCCCGGTGGACCACCTCGGCCCCATTACCGTGACCCTCCAGGAGCTCGCCTCCATTATCCGGACGGCCCTCGTCCGCGGCCCCGTGCCCTACGAGGAGCTCATCAGGGACATGGACCGCCTCCGCTCCGCCGTGACCTTCGCAGCGGCCCTCTCCCTGGCCCACGAAGGCCACCTGAGGCTCCGCCAGACCGAGCCTCTGGGTCCCCTCACCCTGGAGCCGCTCCGGTGAGCGATACCCCCGGGGATACCCCCAGAGCTTCACATCTGATCGAGGCTATCCTCCTGACAAGCTCGCGCCCGGTCACCGTCGGCGCCCTGAGCTCCGCAACCGGGCTCCCCGAAGCGGAGGTGGAGTCCGCTCTCTACGACCTCGCGCGGCGCTATGCGCCGGGAGAGTCTGGCATCCTGCTCCGCGAGGTGGCCGGCGGGCACCTCCTGTCGACCTCCCCAGAGTGCGCTCCGGCGGTCGAGCGCTTCCGCGATGAGGCTCGCCCGGCGCCGCTCTCCGGCGCCGCCCACGAGGTTCTGGCCTGCGCCCTCTACCACGGACCGCTTACCCGATCGGCGATATCCGGCGTCCGCGGCGTGAACTCGGACGCCGTGGTGCGCAACCTGCTCGACCGTGGCCTCCTCGCCGAGGTCGGCACCGACCGGGACGCGCCCGGCTCGCCCGCCCTCCTCGACGTGACAGACGACTTCCTGATCGCTACGGGCGCCGCCTCCCGCGGGGACTTCCCGCCGCTCGAGACGCTCGTCGCCGAGGAGGAGCTCGCCCGCGTGCGCGAGCGCCTGCAGGTAGAAGCCCCCCGCCCACCGGAGAGCACCTAGCAGATGCGCCTGCAGACCTTCCTGGCGCGCGCCGGCGCCTCACCCTCCCGGCGCAAGGCGGAGGCCCTGATATCCGCCGGCCGCGTCTCGGTCAACGGTGAGACCGCCACTTTAGGCGCCGCCGTCTCTCCCCAGGACACTATCCTCCTCGACGGCCGCCCCGTGACCCTCCCCGCGACCCTCGCCTACCTCGCCCTGAACAAGCCCCCGGGCTATATCACCACCCTCCGGGACGAGCCGGGCCGCGACCGTCCGACCGTGAAGGACCTGATGCCGCCCCTGCCGGGCCTCGTCCCCGTGGGCCGCCTGGACGCCGCCACTACCGGCCTCCTCCTCCTGACCAACGACGGCGCCCTGGCCCACCGCATCACCCACCCCTCCTCCGGGATAGAGAAAGTCTACGAGGTAACCGTGAGAAGCCCGGCCCCGGAGGAGTCCCTCGCCGCCCTCGCCGCCGGTCCCACCCTCGAAGACGGCAGGATGCTCCCCCCGAAGCTCGAGTCAACCCGCTTCACGCCGCACCACACGACCTTCAACCTCACCCTCCATGAGGGCCGTAACCGCATAATACGCAGAGCGTGTGTTGCTGTGGGCCTGGATATCACCTCCCTGAGGCGAACCAGGATCGGCCCCGTCCTTCTCGGGAACCTTCCCGAAGGGCACTACAGAGACCTCACCGAAGACGAGCTTGGGTCTCTGTGGTGAGACCCCTCCTCGGCGTACCTGGCATAGACTTCTCGGTCCAGGACGTGCGCGGCGATTTCCCCGAAGTGCTCGAGGTGCGCCCGCTCGAGGATCCCCCGAACGCAACCGTCCACGTCCCCGGTTCCAAGAGCGTCACCAACCGCGCCCTCCTCATCTGCGCCCTCGCAGATGGCCCCTCCACCATAACGAACCCCCTCTTCTCCGACGACTCCTACTGGCTCATGCTCGCCCTCGTACGCCTCGGCTTCCACCTCCACGCCGACGCCAGGGCGGCAGAGGTGCGCATCACCGGCTATAGAGGCATAATACCAAGACATGATGTGGAGGTGTTCGTGGGGAATGCGGGGACCGTGGGACGTTTTTTGCCGCCGGCTCTCGCTCTTGGGGAGGGGCCATACGTTGTGGACGGGACGGCGAGGATGCGGGAGCGGCCTGTTGGGGATTTGGTGGATGCGATGCGGCTCCTCGGCGCTGCGGTGGGGTATACCGGAGAGGAGGGGCGGTTCCCTCTGGTCGTGGAGGGCGGTGGCATTGGCGGGGGTAAGGCGAGGGTACGTGGCAAGAGCAGCAGCCAGTTCGTCAGCGGGTTGCTCATGGCGGCGCCGTACGCGCGAGAGCCGGTCACGCTGGAGGCCTGTGGGCGTGAGGAGTGGCCTTACGTCGGCATCACGACCGAGGTCATGCGAGCCTTCGGGGTAGAGGTAGAGGTAGGGGAGGCATGCTACGAGGTGGAGCCGGCGGTCTACCGGGCGCGGGACTATGAGGTGGAGCCGGACGCTTCGGCGGCGTCGTACTTCTTGGCCGCGGCTGCCCTCACGGGCGGGAGGGTAAGGATAGAGGGGATCGGGGCGCGATCTTCGCAGGGAGATCTGCGCTTCGCGGCGGTGCTCGATGAGATGGGTTGCGAGGTCGAGGTTGGGGAGGGCACTGTGGAGGTGAGGGGTCCGGAACGCTTGAGGGGGGTCGAGGTAGACATGAACGCCTTCTCGGACACCATGATGACCCTTGCTGCCATAGCCCCCTTCGCCTCGACGCCGACCGTCATAAAGAACATCGAGCACACCCGCTACCAGGAGACCGACCGGATATCGGCTGTGGCTACCGAGTTGCGGAGGCTCGGGGTCTTCGTCGAGGAGGGTAGGGATAGGCTGCGCATCGAGCCCGGGGCCATCCGTCCGGCGGTGGTCGAGACCTACGGGGACCACCGGATGGCCATGGCCTTCGCCGTAGCGGGGCTCTCTGCGCCGGGTATCCGGATCCGGGACCCCGGGGTCGTCACCAAGACCTTCCCGGGCTACTTCGAGCAGCTCGACGCTTTGCGGTGAAGCGTTCTCAGGCTATCGGCTATACTCCGGGGGCCGATGGAGGGATTGCTCATAGCAATAGACGGTCCGGCCGGGAGTGGCAAGAGCTCGGTCGCGCGCGCCGTCGCCGAGAAGCTCGGTTTCGCCAATTTGAACACGGGGGCGGCCTACCGGGCGGTGGCGCTCCTCGCGCTACGGGAGGGCGTGGACCTCGACGACGGAGCCTCGCTGGCGGAGGTCTGCCGCCGCGTCAGCCTCGATGAGCGGGGGGCGCTCGTGGACGGCGTTCTCGTACGCGAGAGCGCACTGCGCACCCCCGAGGTCTCTGCCGCCGCCTCGACGGTCTCGGCGAGGCCCGAGGTACGGGCAGTCCTGCTCGAGGTGCAGCGCGAGGCCGCTCGGGAGGCCAGCACTCAGCGCGGGGCCGTCGTCGAGGGGCGGGACATCGGGACGGTGGTGCTGCCAGATGCGGAGCTAAAGATCTTCCTCTCCGCCGCGCCCGAAGAAAGGGCGCGCAGGAGGGCGCACCAGACGGGCCGCGAGGAGGAGCTCGACCGCATCCGGGAGGCGATGAGAGAGCGCGACAGGCAGGACTCAGAACGCGAGACCTCGCCCCTCAAGCCCGCCCCCGACGCCGTCACCCTCGACACCACCTCCCTCGACCTCGATAGTGTCGTCTCGCGCGTGCTCGAGCTCGCGCGGGAGCTGCGCCTGAAGGAGGCCTAGGTGGAGGTTCTCGAGACCCCCAAGAACCGGAGCTCCCCCGAGGATATGTCCTCGCGCTACCGCTTCTTTAGGGCCGTGATGCTCTTCCTCGGGCGCATATTCCTCGGGTTCACGGTCTACGGCGAGGAGAAGATGCCGCGCAAGGGGGCGCTCGTCGTGGCGGCCAACCACACGCAGTACCTGGACCCGGTCTACGTCTGCATGGCTTTGCCGCGCCGTGTGCAGTGGATGGGCAAGAAGGAGCTCTTCGCCTTCCCGTTTGGCGCTTTGTTCTACTTCATCGGGACCTTCCCCGTAGACCGCGAGGGCGGGGGTCGCGCAGGGCTGCGCACCGCCCTCAACTTTCTGGGTAGGGGGTGGGCGCTGGGGATCTTCCCGGAGGGTACCCACCGCACGGGGGAGGGTTCCCGGGAGGCCAAGAGCGGGACCGCGCTGCTCGCCGTGCGCGGCGGAGCTCCGGTATTGCCCGTCTTCGTCAGCCGGAGACCGGGTCTGCGCGCCAGGCTGCGCGGCGAGAGGCTCGAGGTTCATGTGGGCAGCCCCGTAACCTTCGATGCGACGCTGCGCGGCAGAGAGGCCTACCGGGCGGCGACCGAGGATGTCTTGCGGATCATCTACGCGCTGCCTGATGAGAGGGGGTCCGCGTGAGCCGCCCTCCCGTAGTCGCGGTCGTAGGTGCCCCGAACGTCGGCAAGAGCTCGCTGGTCAACCGCATCATCGGGCGCCGGCATGCGGTCGTCGCAGAGGAGCCGGGGACCACGCGCGACCGGGGCTACAACCGCGCCGAGTGGGCCGGGCGGGAGTTCGTGCTCGTGGATACGGGAGGGATGGAGCCGGCGGCGAAGGTCGGGCTGCAGTCGCTCGTAACGCTGCAAGCCGCGATCGCCGTCGATGAGGCCGACGTCATAGTGCACGTCGTCGACTCCAGGGTGGGACCGACGGAGGCGGACGCTGCGATCGCGCGAGCGCTCAGGCGGGCGCCGGGCCCGGTCGTCCTCGCCGTCAACAAGCTGGACAACCCTTCAGACGATACCGAGCGCTACGGGTTTTACTCTTTGGGCGAGGGCGAGCCGCACCCGATATCGGCGCTGCACGGCATCGGGGTCGGGGATCTGCTGGACGAGATAATCTCGCTGCTGCCGGACTCGGAGGCCGAGGAGAAAGACGGAGTGCCGCGACTCGCGATCGTGGGCCGCCCCAACGTCGGGAAGAGCACGCTCTTGAACCGCCTCGTGGACGCGGAGCGGGCGGTCGTCTCCGAGGTGGCCGGCACGACCACCGACGCTGTGGCCGGCGAGGTGGGGGCGAACGGCGAGGCGCGGCGCTACCTCGTGCTCGACACCGCAGGGGTGGGCCGGGCGGCGCGCAAGGCGCACGGCGTGCCGTACTACTCGTCGCTACGGACGGCCGAAGCTATCCGGCGCTCCGAAGTGTCTCTGTTGCTGGTGGACGCCTTGGACGGGCTCGTGGCGGGAGACCTCAGGATAGCGCGCCAGATCGAGGACTCCGGCTCCTCCTGCGGCGTCCTGATAAACAAGAGCGACCTGGTCTCCCAGGAGAAAGTAAGGGAGATACAGGGCCAGCTCCTCGCCCGCATGACCGACCTCAAGCCGCCCGCTCTGTCCATCTCCGCGCTCACCGGCGCGGGCGTAGAGAAGGTCCTCCCTCTGGCGAACCGCTTGCACACGGCGTACACGCTCCGGATCTCCACCCATGAGGTCGCCGAGTTCGTGAACCAGGTCGTGGGCCGTAGCGCCCCACCGAAGGGCGTCAAGATCCGCTACGCCACCCAGACCGGGAGTGCGCCCCCGCGCTTCACCCTGTTTGCAAACAGGCCGAAAGACCTGCCCGAGTCCTACCTGCGCTACGTGGAGAACTCTTTACGGGAGAGGTATGATCTCTGGGGGGTAAGCGTGAGGATAAGGGTTAAGAGCAGCCGCTAGGGATATGCGCGATTCGGACGAAGCAACGAGGCTAGGCGACCGGGTCTTCACGGTCCCCAACGCGCTCTCGCTCCTGCGCCTCTTCCTGGTGCCGGTCGTCGTGGCGCTGCTTCTTGACCGCTCCGACGCGCTCGCAGCGACCTTCTTCGTGCTCGCGGCGCTCACGGACTTTATCGACGGGCGGCTTGCACGCATGGCGGGACCGACCCGGCTCGGCCGCGTACTCGACCCTCTGGCCGACCGGCTCATGCTCTCAAGCGTCGCGGTCGTGCTAGCCGTGCGGGGTCTCTTGCCGGTCTGGGCGGTCGCCATACTCGTCGGGCGGGATCTGCTCGCCCTCCTCGGGAGCCTGGTGGTGGGGAGTAAGATCCGGGTCAACCGGGTAGGCAAGGCGGCGACGGCCGTCTTGATGGGGGCGGTCGTGCTCGTCGTGGTAAGCCCCGGCGTGGTGGCGGATATCATGTTCTATGCCGGCTTCGGGCTCTCCATCGTGGCGGGTCTGATGTACGCGAGGAGCCTGCGAAGAATACTGAGGGGTGAGGCTAGATGAAGGCGATCATAATGGCCGGCGGGCAGGGCACGAGGCTCAGGCCGCTCACGAGCGACCAGCCCAAACCGATGATCCGGATAGTCAATTTGCCGTGTATGGAGCACATCGTGAACCTGCTTTCTCGCCACGGCATAACGGATGTCGGGGTCACACTTCAGTTCATGCCCGAGGAGATACAGGACTACTTCGGAGACGGCTCGGAGTGGGGCGTGAACATGCGCTACTCCATAGAGGACGCCCCGGCCGGCACCGCCGGGAGCGTGAAGATGGCCGAGCAGCAGCTCGATCTTAAAGGCGAGCGCCTCCTCATCATAAGCGGCGACGCCCTCACGGACTGCGACCTTACCGAGGTCGTGCGCTTCCACGAGGAGAAGGATGCCGAGGTGACCATGGTCTTGAAGAGCGTCGAGAACCCGCTCGACTTCGGGATCGTGATCACCGAGGAGGACGGGCGCATCTCGCGCTTTCTGGAGAAGCCGGCGTGGGGCCAGGTCTTCTCCGACACGGTCAATACGGGGATATATCTGCTAGAGCCCTCGGTTATGGACGAGATCCCCGACCCCGAGAAGGAGGGCGAGTACGACTTCTCGAAGGAGCTCTTCCCGAAGCTCCTGGAGCAGGATAGGTCCCTCTACGGCTTCGTGACGGACACTTACTGGGAGGACATCGGTACCCTCGAGCAGTACGCCTCGGCCCAGCGCGACGTGCTCGACGGCGAGGTGAGAGACGTCAGGCCCCCGGGCACGCGCCTCAGGGAGAACATCTACGTCGGCAAGCGCGCCCAGGTAGACGACGAGGAGCTCGAGGGCCCGATCGTTATCGGGGACAACGTCCGCATAGACGAGGGCGCCAGGATAAGCCCCTACACCGTCATCGGCAACAACGTAGTCATAGCGGCCGGTGCGAGTGTGGAGCGCACCATCGTAGCGGAGGGCACCTACATCGGCGAGGGGGCCGAGCTCATAGACACGCTGGTGGGGCGCAACTCCTACGTCCAGCCCCGTGCCCGCATCCTCGAGAGGAGCGCTCTGGGCGACGACGTCATCGTCGGGGAGGGGGCCACGATCTCACCGGAGGTCAAGGTCTACCCGCACAAGACCATAGAGAGCGGGGCGAACGTTGCGCAGTCCCTGATCTACGAGACCATGGGCCTCCGTACGGTCTTCAAAGGCGGGGTGGTCTCGGGCAAGTTCAACGTGGACCTGACCCCCGAGTTCGTTATACGCCTCGCCTCATCCTTTGGTTCCACCCTGGACGCTGGGGCCGTGGTCACCCTGGGCCGCGACGCCTCGCTCTCCGCTCAGGTCGCCAAAAGAGCGATGACCGCGGCCCTGCTCGGCACCGGGGTAAACGTCAGGGACCTGAGGGCCGCCCACGCTGGCGTGGTCCGCCATGACGTGCTCGCGGGCAAGTCCTCGGCCGGGGCCCACGCGCGCGCGGGCGACGACCCGGATGACGTGGAGATCCTCTTCTTCTCCTCCGATGCGACCCCCATGACCGAGTCAGACCAGCGCGCCATCGAGAAGTACTTCGTGCGCGAGGAGTACCGCAGGGCGCACGGCGACGATATAGGGGAGTTGATCTATCCGGGTCGCGCCCTCGAGCAGTTCGTCGAGCGCGTCGAGCGCGCTACCGACCGCGACAAGACCTCGGGCGCCACGGTAGTCGTGGACTTCTACGGCGGGGTCGCGGGGCTCGTGGCGAGCCGCGTCTTCTCCCGCCTCGGGATCAACGCCGTGGTAATGGAGGGCTTCGCGAACGCGAACGCGGTGGGCGGTGCCGTGAGGACGAACCTGCAGGAGTCGATCGAGCGGGTCGCCCGCATCGTTCCTACCGTCGGGGCGGCTTACGGTGCGGTGGTCGGCCCCGAGGCCGAGTACGTGCAGTTCGTGGACGACCGGGGCGAGTTCGTCCCGCCGGACGTTATGCTCGCCTGCCTCATGGACCGCCTCCGCCCGCGAAAGGTCGTCCTCCCTATAAACCTCTCCCAGGCCTACGCCAGGCTCATCGAGGAGGGCGGCGGGACTGTCGAGATGAGCCGCACGGGCCTCGACAACGTGGCAATAAGAGCCGCGCGCTCGCGCGCGGAGCTGGCTGGTCTCGCCGACGGACGCTACATCTTCCCCGCCTTCCTCCCCGCCCCCGACTGTTTCATGACGCTCGCCCGCGCCCTCGAGGCCTTCGGGGACGAGCCGCTCTCCGAGAGCCGGGCGAAGTTCGGCGAGAGCTTCGGACACGTCGCCCGCGAGAGACTCGAGTGCCCCTGGTCGGCCAAGGGACGCGTGATGCGGGGGCTCGCCGAGAGGTTCGGCGGCGACCCCGACGCCATCCTGACCGATGGCGTCAGGCTTAACGTCGAGGGCGGCTGGGTGCTCATGCTGCCTGACCCGGATAACCCCATCTTCTACGTCTACGCCGAGCCCGATGGCACCGACGGCGCTCGTCCCAGGGAGCTCATGGGCGAGTACGTCGAGCTCGTCCGCTCCCTAATAGACGAACGGGAGTAGGGAATAAAGTCCCTCCCTCTAAGTATGTACTTCAGGTTCAGGGGACGCTATACTTCCGCTTATGGGTGTAGCGGGTGCGGAAGGGTTCGACTGGGAGGGGGCCGAGGACCTCACGGCGCTCACCGAGGAGGAGTTGAGGGCCAATCTCGGGGCGTTGGCTGAGGAGGAGCGGACCTTGCGCTACAGGCTGCGGATCTTGGAGGGCAGGATGGACTTGATGCGCGCGGAGCTCGTGCGCCGCGGTGTGGTCGCGCTCCCGCCCGCAGGTCTCGCGCGTGCCCTTCTGGGTGAGGGTAGCGAAGCCGGGCGGCCCTCGTGAAGGTCTGCGCCAAC